>CANMNU010000050.1 GCA_947499175.1 Alphaproteobacteria bacterium | reverse complement strand
CTTTTATGTTCCACCTTCTCACTTTTTAATTTTTTTTCGATGCTCCTCCCCATTCTCTCAGTAAGAAATTGCTTACTAGATGGCTTTTCTACAAAAAACTCCTCTACCTCTATTCCTAATTTCTTACGGTCTCTTGTTTCTTTCTCTGTCATAACCTCAAAACATTTTCCGTAATACCTGCCGATATAAGCAAAAGAGATGCTTAAACTCTTCCATTCCGCTGGCGTGGGGCCTGTTGCACGTAACCCAAAAGGACCGCCTGTCACCAACAAACTCGTCAATATATCTGTTAGATAAATAGCTCCTTTATCCAGTCCATTTTTCCGGTGCTCTGCTATACGTTGATTTAGATCATCAATGTAATCCATTGCTTTTCCAAGGTTTTCAGGGTGCCCCTTACGTAGTTTGTAAAGATACAGGTCGCTATATAGCCCTCCCTCATCATGAGAATAGCTGGCAAATATTGGTAAAAAGAAGAAGATAGAAATAAAAACAGAACGTACATTAGCCATAAATTGCAGACCATTCATTATCCAAGTGTACGCAGTCAATGTAAACTATAAATAGTCAAAATAGCAAGATGTAACGGCTGTGTTGCCAGGGCCTACGCATCTAAAAATTGATTGACATTTGAAATAAGTTGGCTCTTTCGGATTTCCTGGGGTAAATCATGCAAACGTTTTGTGACCCATTAAATCCAGAAACAAACGCTGAAAAAGTGACTCAAGTTTGAACATCCTGTAACACCTTCTTTTCTTAAGGTAATTCAGCTTCTTATAAACACTCAAGCTTTAGCTTGATTAAACAAAAAAATTCACAAATTAACTATTTATTAACAAAAAACACATATTATATAGTTATTAATTATTTTTTATTGTGAGGAACTATGAATTTATTACGATTATTATTAACATTAGCAATATTTGATGTTATCAATGCTGCCGATCCGTTGCCTGAAGAGGAGTTAAAGCGTAGCGTAGCATTTTATAATGGACAAATTGACAAAATTGTAACAGTTAGAGATGCACTGGAGGGTTTTAATGCTATGCTTCCAAGCATTGTGCTAGGCTGCCTTTTTTTGGGAAACAGTCCATCCTGTGTTCAAAACGATTTGTGTCCTGCAGATTACTTAAAAACAGTTGGATGCTCTACTGCGTTTATACATGCGGGTATTGTGTATTCTGTTAAATTTTGCAATACAATAATAAAAAACAGAGAAGCTAAAATTTTCCAAATAACAGGCAAGCCAGTTAATAAATTAGAGGATAACTTTGGAGAAAATGAGCCTAATAATGAGCCTAATACAGTAAAGTCTAAATCTGAGTAAATTAGAATTAATTTATTAACTTTATAAGAAAAAACAGAAACAAATTTATATAGTTTCTGTTTTTATTTTGCCAACAATCTAATATTGAACAATTGTAAGATCCAAATAACACTCACTATTTCTTGTCGTATTTTAGCTTGATTAAATAAACAGTTTAAAAATTATCATTGTGCATGTGATTCCATAAAAAATAATTTGTTTTACCAAATGTGGTTTAGGGTAAATTAACGATGCTAGGGTATAACCAATTAACCCAGGATATATTATCACCAAAATTGGTGTTAAAAGAGCAGATATGCCTTTAAAATCGAGTAATGACAACGCAAATGAAATTATAGTCGTGCCACCTAGTACCCACGGGAAAAATTCAGACCGTAACTTTAACGTATTACGCAAAAAATCAGCATAAAGGTTATTTAAAGCTGTTGCTGTTGCTAGGCAAGAAAATCCCATAGCGAGGGCAATAACAATCGTTGAATACTTTCCAAGCAAGTGTTTGGTGATTGTTGGCAACATTTCTGTTGGAGGGACACTAGCAATAACATCAACGTAAGATGCACCTAAATAAACTAATCCACAGTAAGCGAGGGCAATAACAGATGCCCCAATTAAACTAGCTTTTGCTGATATCCAAAAAATTACTTTATGGCTAACTCCCTCTACGCATTGTTGTTCGATATGTTTAAAAATTAATGACGCAAAGAAAAATCCAGCGATCAAGTCCATGGTTTGGTAACCTTGAACTAGCCCCAGCTCAAAAGCACTAGAATACGTATAATTGGTAGTTATTGGCATAGCAGGAGAAATAATTACCCCAACAGCAACAATTAATAAAAGAGTGGCAAGCTTAACAGGAGTCATGAACTTACCAATAACGTTTAGCATGCGTGTATCTTTTAATCCTACTAAAAAGAAAACCACACTAAAAATAAGTGAAAAAACCCACAAAGGTATTGATGGGTCAAACACATGAAAACCTCCGAAGGCAACGGTAATGCAACGGGGCACTACACCAAAAGATCCTAATAAAGACAATAAGATTAGTGGGATAATAATATTGGCGCCAAAGCCAAGTTCTTTGAAAAATTGGTCATAAGAACCATGATAGCGTTTAATTGCAAAAACCCCAGCAAATGGGATAATAATGCCACTTATTAGCAAGCCTAAAAAACCTACTTGCCATAAATTTAAACATTGGCTACCAATTTGCATAGGAAAAACCAGATTCCCTGAGCCAAAAAACATGGCAAATATTGAAAAACCTAGCAAAAATATGGAATTACGCATAAATATGTACTGCCTTAACTTATTTTTAAAATTTTAGTCATTTGGTCATTTAGTCATAAACATACTTTTGCCTACATAAATAATCAATGATTTAGTGGTGTTAAAGTTTTTGTCATTTTGCTAATTGGACGACATTGTAAATTTTTAGTATAAGTGTTGTATGTAACTTTTAACTTGATGAGATATGGACTTTTTATCACTAATTATCATTGGTTGCGGAGTTTTGGCAATTGTTTACGCCATTTTCGCAGCTAGTAGCGTTTTTGCGTGCTCCGCAGGGACAGAGCGTATGCAAGAAATTGCTCTCGCTATTCAAGAAGGCGCCAAAGCCTATCTTAATCGCCAATATAGCACCATTGGTGTGGTTGGTATTTTTATAGCCATATTACTTGGCTTTTTCATGTCAAAACTTGTGGCAATTGGTTTTGTACTTGGTGCCCTATTATCAGGGTGTGCCGGTTATGTAGGTATGAACGTTTCAGTTCGTGCAAACGTGCGTACTGCAGAAGCAGCTCGCAAAGGCCTAAAGCCTGCACTTAATATTGCTTTTAAAGCAGGAGCCGTTACCGGACTTTTGGTAGTTGGCCTAGGCTTACTAGGTATTGCCTTGTATTATTTCTATTTAGTAAATGCCGGAGTTGAACAACGCCAAATGCTAGAAGCTTTAGTTGCACTAAGTTTTGGAGCATCTTTAATTTCAATTTTTGCACGTCTTGGTGGCGGTATTTTCACTAAAGGTGCTGATGTTGGCGCTGATCTAGTTGGTAAAATTGAAGCAGGAATTCCTGAAGATGACCCACGTAACCCTGCAGTTATTGCTGATAACGTTGGTGACAACGTTGGTGACTGCGCAGGTATGGCAGCAGATCTTTTTGAAACATATGTGGTAACAATTGTAGCTTCAATGCTATTGGCAGCAATTTATTTCACAGGTGATCTACAAAATAAATTCATGACTTATCCCTTAGCTTTAGGAGCTGTTTGTATTGTTGGAAGTGTTGCTGGAACGTTCTTTGTGCGTTTAAGCGCTGATAACAATATCATGAAAGCGCTTTACAAGGGATTGATCGCGGCAAGCGTAATTTCAGCTGCTTTAATTTTTTGGGTCACAAATTACATATTTGGAAGTATAACTGAAGCTATGGTAATAAATGACCAGTCTTTTAGCATTACCTCTTTGCACATTTGTGGCTTAACTGGATTGGCTGTAACAGGGTTATTAGTCTGGATAACTGAGTATTATACAGCGACTTGCTATAAACCAGTGCGTAGTATTGCGCAAAGCTCAACCACAGGGCATGCAACAAATATTATTCAAGGATTAGCAGTTTCTTTGGAATCAACTGCCGTTCCGGTGATTATTATTTGTTTAGGAATTTTGGTTGCTCACATGCAAGCTGGAATATTAGGCATTACAGTTGCAGCTACTTCAATGCTTGCTCTAGCAGGTATGGTTGTAGCGCTTGATGCTTATGGACCAGTAACAGATAATGCTGGTGGTATTGCTGAAATGGCTGAATTACCAAAATCAGTACGTACGGTGACAGATGCTTTAGACGCAGTCGGTAACACAACCAAAGCAGTTACTAAAGGGTATGCAATTGGTTCAGCAGGCCTTGCAGCGTTAGTTCTGTTTACAGCCTACACTCAAGACCTTAAACACTATTTCCCATCACTTTCCGTACAATTTAGTTTGGAAGATCCATACGTATTAATTGGGTTGTTGATTGGTGGTATGTTGCCATTCTTGTTTGCTTCAATGGGCATGAAAGCTGTCGGACGCGCAGGAAGTGCTGTAGTTGTTGAAGTGCGCCGTCAGTTTAAGGAAATTCCAGGAATTATGGAAGGTACAGCCCGCCCTGATTACAGTGCAGCAGTTGACATGCTTACTAAAGCTGCTATTACAGAAATGATTTTACCATCAATGTTACCGGTGCTTGCACCAGTGGCTATGTATTTCAGTATTAACTTTATTGTAGGACAAACAGAAGCATTTGCTTCGTTGGGTGCAATGTTAATGGGAACTATCGTTACTGGATTATTCGTAGCTATTTCTATGACATCAGGTGGTGGTGCATGGGATAATGCAAAAAAATACATTGAAGATGGTCACCATGGTGGTAAGGGTTCAGAAGCACACAAAGCAGCTATTACTGGAGATACTGTTGGTGATCCGTACAAAGATACAGCTGGTCCAGCGATTAACCCAATGATTAAAATTATTAATATTGTAGCATTGTTGCTTTTGGCAATTTTGGCTAGATAAATAGACTAAGTTATATAACTAAATGTTACAATTAACGAAATATTAATATTTTTTGACGTATACTGAACCCACCCAAAATCAAGGGTGGGTTTTTTTGTTATTGTGCGCTTATTCGTAATTTGTATTTATGATAATCGTATTGGCCTTAGTTTTTACAGATTAAATAGACTAAATAAAGACGAGCAGTATTTAAAATTGCTGTTCGTCTTTTGATAATTCATCCTTCATTTTTTACAAAATGCAAATCAATAATTGGTTTTTTACCAAAACGTTGATTACACTCTTGCTTAACGGACCTTTGTAAGGCTTCACTGTAATTTTTTTCTTTACCCAGATCCTGGCGCATTGTGCGACGAATAATATTTTGCAAAACTTCCATTAATGTTTGGTGTTCTTCACCTTGTTCAACTACTCCACAAAAACTTACGATTGGAGTTCCCTGTAGCTGGCAAATATCATCCACTGGAATGCTTATGAAAATAATACCTTGAACAGAAATTTTTTGACGTTCTTTCAAGATTGAACTTTGCATATTAACTAGGCATTTGCCATCAATACCCCAACGACCAGTTTCTATAGTATCTATAATTTTAGGCATCCCACCAGCAAGTTCAACCAAAGAACCATTTTTAGGTACCAATGCATGTTCAATGCCATTAGCTAAGCCAAGTTCTGCTTGGGCTTGCATATGACGAGCTTCACCATGTACTGGAATTAGCGATTGTGGATTAATCCAATTATACATGGTGATCAGGTCTTCTTGGCCAGGGTGGCCTGAAACGTGAACATCTTTATCGTGGGCTGTTATTAGTCTTACCTCTTGATGAATCAAACGATTTTGCATAGCAGAAATACTACGCTCATTTCCAGGAATAATACGCGAAGAAAATATTACTGTATCACCAGAATCAAGTGATACTTGCGGATGTTCTTTTTGAGAAATTCTGGATAAAGCTGATCTGTATTCACCTTGTGAGCCAGTGCTAATAAATAGTACTTTGTCACGTGGCATATCCATTGCTTGTTCAGCAGGAATGAATGCAGCAAGATCTTTTAAATAGCCAGTCATTGTTGCAGCTCTTACCATGCGTTCCAATGATCTTCCAATTAGAGCAACCTTACGCCCAGCTTTATGGGCAGCATGGGCAATAGATTCAATGCGCGCAAGATTGGATGAAAAACAACAAACTACAACGCGTCCAGCAGTAATTTGTGGTAAAAGTTTTTCTAACTCAATACGCACATCATTTTCTGAACCAGCAGTTTTTACTTCAAAAACGTTAGTTGAATCACAAATTAAAGCAAGTACACCTTCTTTGCCAATTTCCTTTAAGCGATTTTCATTGGTTGGTGCACCAATTAACGGCTTAGGGTCAATTTTCCAATCACCAGAATGCAATACACAGCCGTGTTCGGTGCGAATTGCTAGGGCATTTGGCTCAGGAATAGAGTGGGTTAAAGTGATGTATTCAATGTCAAATGAACCGATTTGCACGCGCGCAGAAAGAGGAACTTCAATAATTTGCACTTGCTTGGCCCAGGATTTTTCCTCAAGCTTTTGGCGTAAAATTTGTGCTGTAAATGGCGTTGCATAAACTGGGCATTTTAAATACGGCCACAAATATGGTACAGCACCAACATGATCTTCATGAGCATGAGTTAAAACCAAGGCCTTAATGTTGTCAGCATATTCTAGTATTGCTGAAGGATCTGGCATTATGATGTCCACCCCTAAGCGGTCACCAAAAGTGATGCCGCAATCAACCATAATCCATTCTTTATTATGGCCGAACATATTGAGGTTCATACCAATTTCACCGGCACCACCAAGTGGTAAAAACCAGAAGTTTTTCTTTTTTGGGATAGTTAACACTAAAAATTCCTTAATTTATATTCTAAAAGTTATTTCTGATCCCCGGTACCCATTTAAAAAATCAACACAAGATATGGGCTTGGATCCGGGCCTTTGCAGCATTTTAATGCTAATTGCGCCTATTTTGCAAGAAATTAACAGTTGAGTGTTATTTTTAACAATCCAGGTTCCTGACGAATAGGCTAATTTATCACTAATAAATTCAGCTTCAATGATTTTGATTAGGTCACCATCAAGCTCGCAAGTTGTACCAGGCCATGGCGATAGCGCACGTATTTTACGAGCAATGTACGCTGCGTCTTGGTAAAAATCCAAAGTGCTTTCGGTTTTTTTAAGTTTGTGTGCATAAGTTACCCCCTCAGGTTGAGGAATGGCCTTAATTTTGCTAGCTAAAATATCTGGTAAACATTCTAGCAAAGCTTCTACGACCAAATTAAGCATTTTATCATGAAGAGTTTGACTGGTTTCATTATCTGCAATAGGAATTTTTTTGGTATAAAGCATTGATCCTGTATCAAGACCTGCATCCATTTGCATAATTGTAATACCTGTTTCAACGTCACCAGCTTCAACTGCGCGGTGAATAGGCGCTGCACCGCGCCAACGTGGAAGTAAAGATGCATGAATGTTAATACAACCAAGTTTTGGTGAATCTAAAACCGCTTGTGGCAATATTAAACCATAGGCAGCAACAATAGCTAAATCTGCATCTAGCCGCATAAATTGATTCAGCTGATCAGCCGATTTTAAACTTAATGGAGTAAATACGGGAATTCCATTTTCTATGGCAAATTCATGAACTGGTGATTTAGTTTCAGCATGCCCCCTACCTTTAGGACGAGGTGGTTGTGTGTAAACAGCAATTACTTTATAACCTGATTTAATTAATGATTGCAAAGGAGCAAGGGCAAACTCAGGGGTGCCCATAAATATAAGTTTTGCCATGGTGGCTAATTTCTTTTTTATTCTTAATTTTTCATGTTTAACATAAAAATGACACTATTGACAAAAGCATCTTTAATTACCAGATTACAATCATAGTCTTTTAAACAAAATGTGCTGTGGATCGTTCGTTTCAAATTTAGCTAGCCGCGCCAGAAATGGTGCCTTTCACTATTGAAACGAGATTTATATGACAGTTACTATACAAATTCATGAACTTGGCATTTCATTTGCCCACAAAACCTGCTTTGAGAATTTTTCAACTACAGTTAATTACGGGGACCGCATTGCTATTATAGGACAAAATGGCAGTGGGAAATCTACGCTTATTAAGGTTTTGCAAAATCAACTAGAGCCTAGTAGCGGAAAAATCCAAATTTATAAAGATGTTATTTTTGGATATGTCCCTCAAGTAATTTATGAATTTGAATGTCTAAGTGGTGGGCAACGTTTAAACCAAACATTAACAAAAGCGCTTAGCGTTAATCCGAATGTATTAGTTCTTGATGAGCCAACAAATCACCTTGATTACAGTAACAGAAAATCACTAATGCGAATGCTAAAAAACTATAGCGGAACACTAATTGCAGTGTCACATGATGTAGAATTTTTACAAAATTGCGTTGATACCTTATGGCATATCGATAATGGCAAAATTCATATTTTTTCAGGAAATTACAACGATTACATGCGTGAAGTTAAAATTAAGCGTGCATCGATTGAGCAAGATTTATCAATACTTGATCGCAAGAAAAAAGATGCCCACCAAGCTTTGATGAAAGAACAGGAACGTGCAAGCAAACGTAAAAGTTACGGAGAAAAAAAATATGCTGCTGATAAGTTAACTCTAAGAGCCGCCCAAGAACGAGGTGAAAATACGCAAAACAAAAACAAAAAAAATATTGCTAGTGACAAAGGTGATCTTATTGAAAAATTATCAACTTTACGCTTACCAGAGGTACTTACACCTAAATTTTCTTTAAAAGCGGCTGATATGAAAGATTGTATTTTGGTTTCAATAACTGATGGTTCAGTTAGTTATAATGGTGGTGAGCTTATTCTTAAAGACATTAATATTTCGCTTAGCTCTAAAAGCCGCATTGCACTTCAAGGGGATAATGGTAGTGGGAAATCAACCTTTCTTAAGGCTATTTTGGGCGATAAAAGTGTGGTCAAATTAGGCAATTGGCATATGCCGCAAGAAATAGGTTATCTTGACCAACACTACGTAACACTTTCACTTGAAAAATCAGTATTTGAAACAATTGCGGAACTTGCACCCACGTGGAATCATGCGGAAATTCGCAAACACCTTAATGATTTCTTGTTCCGCAAAAACGAGGAAGTTAATGCAAAAGTTAGTCAGCTTTAAAAACGAGGAAGTTAATGCAAAAGTTAGTCAGCTTTCTGGTGGAGAAAAATTGAGGCTGA
>CANMNU010000049.1 GCA_947499175.1 Alphaproteobacteria bacterium | reverse complement strand
ATGATTGTTTTAGATGAAGCTCAAGCAATTAAGAACTCCACAACAAAGCGATTCCAAGCAGCAATTCAATTAGAAGGAGAATTTAAAGTAGCTCTTTCAGGTACACCAATTGAAAATGGCATTGAAGAAATTTGGAGTATTTTTAGGTTTATTGCCCCAGGTTTATTAGGTTCAAAAGAATTCTTTCAAAAACGTTTTTTAACGGTTGAAAAAAATAATGCAAATGCTAGCCGCCAAGCTTTGAAAAACTTAATTAAACCATTTATTTTGCGGCGCACTAAAAATGCAGTATTGCAAGAGTTGCCACCCAAAACTGAGCAAACTTTGTATATTGAGATGGATCCTGAAGAAGCATCTTTCTATGAAGCTTTGCGTCAAAATGCTATGGAAAACATTACCAGTATGGGGGCTGAAAAAGCTGGACAACGTAAGCTACATATCTTGGCAGAAATAACCAAACTACGTCGTGCTTGCTGTCATCCAAAATTAGTTATGCCAGTCAATACCCAAAGCAGCAAACTAAAAGCTTTTATTGAGTTAACAATTGAATTACTTGCAAATAACCATAAAGCACTAGTGTTTAGTCAATATGTTGGCTATCTAGATTTGGTTAAAAAAGAGCTTGATAAACATAACATCACTTACCAATACCTTGATGGCAGTACACCCGGAAGTGAGCGGCAAAAAAGGGTTACTGATTTTCAAGAAGGGAAATCATCTTTATTCTTGTTAAGTTTAAAGGCTGGTGGTTCAGGATTAAACCTAACTGCAGCTGATTATGTAATTCACCTTGACCCTTGGTGGAACCCAGCAGTAGAAGATCAAGCTTCTGACCGTATTCACCGTATTGGTCAACAAAGGCCAGTAACTATTTATCGTTTAATTATGAAATCATCAATTGAAGAAAAAATATTAAGTATGCATCATGATAAGCGAGCATTAGCCGATGATTTATTAGATGGCACCAATACGGCTTCTAAACTTAGTGAAGACGATTTAATTAATTTATTGAAAATGGATTAAAAGTAGTTGGAAATAACATTGGAAAAATCAGGATTATTAATTACCAACTCACGCCCGCCAATGCGTTATGAAATAATGAAATGGCAAAGCAAAGGGTTCAATGTGTATTATCAACCACTCTTAGCCGTCGTCAGCCTGCCAGTTGAATCATTAAAATGCACTCCACAAGCCATCGTTTTAACATCAATGAATGGTGCTATAAGCTTGCAAGATTCTGATTGGGATCGGCGCATTCCCGTTTATTGTATTGGCTCAGCAACGGTTGCTGCAGCAAAAGCATCTGGTTTTAAAGATTGCACCTCACCAAACTCTAAGCCGTACCCTTCTGCAATTAATTTAGTTTATTGGGTTAAACAAAATTTGAAGCCAAGTGATGGGGCAATCATTCATGGTGGTGGGGAACAACTACGCCATGATGTGGCAGAAATGCTTAATAACAAAGGATTTGAAACCCTAAGGGTGGTGCTATATAAAACACAGGCAGCAGGTGAATTTAGCCCTGAAATAGCTATAGCTTTAAAAGAAAATGCAATTAAGAATGTAGAGATTTCTTCTGAGCAAACGTTACACATTTTCGTTGAGTTATGCAAAAAAGAAGAAATTAATCACCAAAAATTTGAGTTATTGTTACGTAGTGATTATTTAAAAAATGTGGCAACAAATTATGGATTCAAAGTTTAACAACCAAAAATCTATTTTTTATTGGACAAAACTTGCAGTTGCTTCAAAATTGCAAAGCAAAATTTTACCTTTTGCTCATCATTTAATCCCTCACGTAAAAATGCAATTTTTTGATCGGGACGCAATCTTACATCTGCTAAATTACGTGCGTCCTGCGACCCAATATATGCAAGTAAAGATTCAGGCTTTGAAAAAGTATTTTTGTAAAAACCAATAACAATACCCTTTGGCCCTACATCAATCTTTTCAATATTTAATCTTTTACAGGCAATTTTAAGCTCAATTACCCTTAGTAGATTTTCACATTCTTTGGGAATTTTTCCAAAACGATCAAGTAATTCAGCAGCAAAACTGTGCACTTCATTGACAGTTTCTAAATTTGCTAATCGTCTGTATAAGCTTAAACGTAAACCTAAATCAGCTACATAAGCTTCTGGAATTAGCAATGCAATTCCTAAATTCAATTGTGGCACCCATTCATGGTGCACTTGAGTATGATATTGTTCGGCTCGTACTTGCAAAATAGCTTCTTGTAATAAAGTTTGGTAGAGTTCTACCCCAACTTCTTTAATATGCCCAGACTGCTCTTCTCCAACCACATTACCAGCACCTCTAATATCCATATCGTGGCTTGCCAATTTAAATCCAGCCCCTAATTGATCAAGGCTTTGCATAACTTCTAAACGTTTTTTTGCAGTATCGCTGATCATCGCATCAGGTGGTAAGGTTAAATAAGCATAGGCCTGAACCTTTGTACGGCCAACCCGTCCACGTAATTGGTATAGTTGCGCTAAGCCGAATCGATCAGCCCTGTGCAAAATAATTGTATTAACCCAAGGCATATCAATGCCAGATTCTACAATATTAGTGGCTAGCAAAACCTCATATTTTCTATCACAAAAGTTAGAAATAATACCTTCAAGTTCTTCAGCCGGTATTTGACCATGTGCTATAGCTACTCTAAAATCAGGCAGCAAATGTTCAAGTATTTCTTTAGCTTTGGAAATATCTTCAATTCTTGGCACTACAAAAAAACTTTGCCCCCCACGGTGATATTCACGCATCAATGCTTCTTTAATAACAATCCCATCAAATGGCATGACAAATGTACGAATACTCAAACGATCAATAGGCGGAGTGGCAATTAGGCTTAACTCCCTCACACCGGTTAATGCAAGCTGTAATGTGCGCGGAATAGGCGTTGCAGTGAGGGTTAAAATATGCATGTTAGGTTTAAGCTTTTTTAATTTTTCCTTTTGCTTAACACCAAAGTGCTGCTCTTCATCAATAATAAGTAACCCTAAATCAAAAAATTTAGTTTTGTCAGAAAATACAGCATGAGTTGCAATAATAACCTTAGCTTCGCCATTTTCAATTTCTTTTCGAATATTTTTTATTTCACTAGGTTTTACAAATCGTGACAACTGCACTACACGAATACCAAAACCGTTAAATCTATTTACAAAATTTTGAAAATGCTGTCGGCAAAGTAAAGTAGTTGGTGTAACTATTGCAACTTGTTTGCCAGATGCCGCCACTGCAAAAGCGGCACGTAAAGCAATTTCAGTTTTTCCAAAACCAACATCTCCACATACAAGCCTATCCATTGGTTTTCCTGAAGCTAAGTCTTGCATAACTTCTTCAATTGCACGTAATTGGTCATCAGTTTCTGGGTATGGAAATCTTGCACAAAACTCTTCATAAATTTTTGGAATTAAAATTATCTCGCCTTCTTGCAGTGTCCGCTGAGCTGCTAGTTTTATTAAATAATCAGCAATTATTAATAATCTTTTTTTAACTTTGGCTTTGCGGTTTTGCCAGTTGGCAGTTCCCAAGCGATCAAGATCTACGACCATGTCATCAGACCCATAGCGGCTCAGTAATTCTAAATTTTCTACTGGCAAAAATAATTTAGCTTTTTCAGCATATTCTAGTAACAAACAATCGTGAGGTTGAAGGCCAACATCCACTGTTTGTAGCCCCATATATTTGGCAACTCCGTGTTCACGGTGAACAACATAATCTCCTAAATTTAATTCGCTTAGATCTTTAAAAATATTTTCATTTTTACGCTTACGCAAAGGTGGTCTCGAAATGCGTTCTCCTAAAATGTCTTGTTCGGTAAGAACAAATTGGTCATTAGTGACAAAACCTTCTTCTAATGGAAATGTCATTGTATAAATTGGTTTACAACTAGCTTGAGATGGTGGCCACTCAGCAAGTGGCAATACTTGATGTGCCCCATGCTCTTTAAGCATTGATTCCAACCTAGACCTTGCGCCATCACTTTGAGCTGTCACAATGAATTGTTTTTCATGGTGTGTTGCTTTTAAATTTAGCATCTGATCAAATAGTTGCCCTTGTTGGCGTGCTTGTTGCAAACTCGGAGCAATTTTTACGTTGAGTTGGTTTGCCACTGATTCACATAGCGGTGACAATGAAATATGTGGCAATTTAATAAACTGAGACCAAGCATTTTGATCCCAATAAACCATTTCTGGAGGCAATGGTTGATATGACTTATCTTCAAACAAGGGCGAAACCCTTGCCTGATAATATTCTTGTAAAAGTTGAAAGTGTTCAGCAAAGGTTTGCTCTGCATCAAATTCCAAAATAATTTTTGTTGGTTTTATGTAATCAAGCAAAGTTTCAGTTTGGTTGAAGTATAATGGCAACCAATGTTCATAACCGGCATAAAGGTGTCCTTCACTAATGTGTTGATATAAAGAGTCTCGAGTATAATTGCTTGGAAATAATTTACGAAACTCCCCTTTAAAACACTGAATTGATTGTGACGTTAAGGTTATTTCCCTTGCTGGTTTAATTAAAATTTCGCTGAAGTCACAAATGGTTGATTGGTTAGCTGCATCAAATTGGCGAATGCGCTCTACTTCATCGCCAAAAAAATCAACTCGGTAAGGATTCATGTGTGAAATAGGAAAAAAATCAATAATGTCTCCGCGTACAGAATAATCTCCAGGTTCGTAAACAACGCCCACTCGATTAAAACCTTTTTCGGTTAAGTAAAGATTAAGCTTTGCAAATGAATAAGTCTGGCCTTTTCTTAAAATTAATGATTCACCTAAAAAACTTAATCTTGGGGGTAATAATTGAGTTAAAGCAGCAACAGAAGTTACTAAAATTTGCTCAGGTTCTTCGGCTAAAGTTGTTAATGTGTTAACTCTTTGGCTAACACAATCAAGTGAGGGGGAAACACGATCGTAAGGCAAGCAGTCCCAAGCAGGAAATTCCAAGATACTGCGTTTTAATAAACGTTCAAGCTGATCTTTAAATTGAGTAATATCTCTATCGCGACTTAAAACTATTAATGCCGTTTTTGTTTGTTCACATAATTTAGCAGTTGCAAATGCCCGGTAGCTTTTAATAACCTGTGACAATATGATTGATGATTCTTTCATTTAAATTGATATATGCTCCTTAAAGCGTAGTAAACCAATAAACCAAGCAGCAGCAATATAAGTTAACAACCCTGACCCCACCAAAATACCAAGAGCTATTGCTCGCACATGAATACCGTCACTACTGTGAACATATTGGCCAACAAATGTCTTTACCACGAACAATACTGCAAATGTTAGCACACAAGGAATAATAATCTTTGCTAAAAATATCCAGAGTGCCGCATCAAAATTAATAAATCTGCGTCTTTTTAGTAAATAAACCAAAACAGCAGCATTAAACCAGGAAGCCATTGAGGTCGCTAATGCAATACCCAAGTGCTTGAATTTATAAATTAAAGAAAAATTTAAAACTACATTAACTACCATACCCATTAATGCTACTTTTATAGGGGTGATCGTATCTTGGCGGGCAAAAAAGCTAGTGTTAAAAATTTTAATTAAAATATAGGCTGGTAAGCCAGTGGCAAACCCAGCTAAAGTTTGGGCTGTTGCAATGCTTGAGTTATGGTCAAAAGCGCCTCGTTCAAAAATCACCATTACCAACGGATATGCCAAATAAATTAGCCCCAACATTGCTGGCAAAGTAATTAGCATGGCAAATTCGATTGCTCTGTTTTGGTTATGCATAGCGCCTTCAACGTTATTTTCACGCCATTGTTTTGATAGCATAGGTAGTAAGACTGTTCCTAAGGCAGTACCAGTAATACTAATCGGTAGGTGATATAGACGGTCTGCATAATACAAATAAGATATGGTTCCCATAGGTAATAATGATGCAATTATCGTATCTATAAATAAGTTAATTTGTAATACACCGGAACCTACAGCAGCTGGAATCATTCGCTTGCCAAAATTTTTCATAGCTTGATTTTTACGTGGTTTTCTAATTGCAGGGCGTATACCCATTAAATAACAAGGTAGAATAACCCAAAATAGTTGCACAAAACCTGATCCCATTATAGCAATTGCTACAACACTTCCATTGGTAATAGTTAATGGATCAACAATTTTCATGATAAACACAATAAATAGATTCCCAGCAATTTGAGAAGAAGCTGCAGCGCCAAAACGATCATGAGTATTTAAAATTCCACTGAATAAAGCGGAAAGTGAAATCAATAAAATAAATGGAAAAGTTATACGCGAAAACGAAACTGCCAAAGAAAAAACTTCAGGTTCTGCACCTGGTACCATTATAGTTACCACAAACGGCATCGCTATTTCAAAAACCGCAATTAGTAATAATAGAATACCAGTCATTAGGGAAAAAATATCTTTAATAAATTCTTTGGCTTCGGATTTCTGATTTACGTACATGGCAGAATAAATTGGCACAAATGATGAATTAAATGCACCTTCAGCAAAAATACGGCGTAAAAAGCTTGGAATTTTAATAGCGATTACTAGGGCATCCATTACCTTACTGGTACCAATATACTGTGCCATTAAAATGTCACGTAAAAATCCAGTTAGTCGGCTTAAAATAGTGAAAAAAGCAACATTAAGTGCTGATGAAACTAAATGCATATTAATAAATTATCTCAATGAAAATTTTTTAAACAATATTCTGAATATTTAGTAAGTATGCCCAACTAAATTTTGATTTCAAGTTGGGCTATTATAAATTGATCGAGCTTTAAAAAGGTACTTCATCGTTTAGTTCATCAAAGTGACTTGGTAAAGCGCTGCCACCGTGATCATTTTCGCTGGAACTATCTCCACCGCTGTTACGGCCATCAAGCATTGTTAATTCTCCGCGAAAACGAGAAATCACCACTTCAGTTGTGTAACGTTCAACATTGTTAGTATCTGTCCATTTGCGAGTTTGCAAGCTTCCTTCAACATAAACCTTGCTTCCTTTACGTAAATATTTTTCAACAATTTCGCTTAAGCGTTCATTGAAAACAGCAATGCGATGCCATTCTGTGCGATCTTTGCGTTCACCAGTTTGTTTATCTTTCCAGCTTTCGCTGGTAGCAATTGAAAATGAAGCGATCTTCGTACCATCTTGAGTGCTGCGAATTTCAGGGTCTCTTCCTAAGTTTCCAACTAAAATTACTTTATTGACTGAGCCTGCCATATTTGCCCTTTGTTTGAGAAAAATTTATAGTGTCATCAGTTAACAGAAATATCAATAAGTTGGCAACATGGAAATAGCATTTTTAATCAGTGCAAATGCAGCAACCCATATTCAAAAAATTCTTGAAAGTGAGGCTGCAGGCAGCCGTTTACGTATTTCTGTTCAAGGTGGTGGGTGCTCGGGTTTTTTATATAATTTTTTAATTGATGATAATATAACTGCAGATGATAAAATTTTTACCCAAAACAATGTAGAAGTGGTTATGGATTTTATATCCTTAGGTTTTTTAAATGGTTCAAATCTTGATTATGTTGAGGATCTTACTGGGGCAAAATTTGTAATCAAAAATCCTAATGCAGCTTCCGCTTGTGGTTGTGGCAATTCATTTTCCCTTTAAACTTGCATGCAAATTTTAATTAATTATTAACTGGTATATGGTATTTATGAAAATAAGAACAGTTCTTCAGATATTACTTCAAGGCATCATTTTAAAGTCCTTAAAGATGCTAATGGCGAAGCTGTATCTGCCACAAGGTTGGAGCCAAGGCGGGTGGCCCACCCTATTATGGGCGGGGGTGGGGGATGGAAACACGTTGGGGAAGCCAGCCATTATCAAGGATTTCTGGCTCTATCTATGGCTCACACGCCATTTCATACAAATCAACTATGGTAAATAACTCCCAATGAATACCCTATAAAGGAAGATATATCTTGTTCTGGTGATGCCGTTTTGGTAACGTAAAAACATTAACAAATCTAAAGGTCGTTAATATGCCACAACTTACCAAAGCATGGATTGACAAAAGTGAACCAAAAGCGAAGGACTATATAATATGGGACGACATAGTTAAAGGATTTGGATGCAGGATTTATTCAACTAAAAAAACTTTTATATACCGTTACCGTTCACCACAGGACAAGAGAATTATTAGCATCAAGATCGGCGTATATGGAAGTGTCACTGTTGAGGAAGCTAGAACCCAAGCTAAAAAGTTTGCCCATAGTGTTCAAATAGAAAAAGTTGATCCGAAAGAAACGAAAGAGATCAAAGAAAAGACCGAAACACTTAATGCTAGACAATCTCTTTCTTTCGAAGAGTTCTTAACTATATTTTTACAGAAATACCCAAAACAAGCCAAATGGGAGGCTTCTACCGCTAAAAATCACTCTTACAATATAAAACGTCACATTTTTCCTTTCTTTGGAAAAAAGTTTATCTTTGATATTAAAAGAAAGGATATATTGGAGTTCTCGGACATGCTTCATAGCAAGGAAATGAAAAATAAAAAATGTCTTGATTTATTATCCACGATATTCAAACAAGCGGCTCTTTGGGAATATATACCCAGACATGGCAATCCTTGCGATAGTGTTCATAAGGATGCAGACCGACATATGGATAGGTTTTTAACAGACGAAGAGCTGGTGCGACTAGAAAAGACACTTCTAGAAACAGAAACTGCAAATAAAGTCTCTCCATATACCGTGAACGTATTTCGCCTTCTTATTTATACAGGTTGCCGTAAGGGAGAGGTTTTGTCCTTGAAATGGGAGGAAGTAGATTTTGATGATTGTTGTCTTCGCTTGAGCAAGAGTAAAACCGGCAAGAGGACAATACCACTAAATAAATCGGCCGTTAGTGTCTTGCATAATGTTCAAAAACACGCAGAAAACCCCTATGTTTTTTGTGGTAATAAACCAGGAAATCACTTAGAGGACGCACAAGCAGCATGGCTGTCAATCCGTAAAAAAGCCGGCATCCCAGATTTTCGCATCCATGATCTTCGCCATTCATTTGCATCATTTATGATTAAAAATGGCGTGAGCCTTTTTGAGCTTTCAAAGTTGTTAGGCCACAAAAATATTACTACTACAATGCGCTATGCTCATTTAGCCGACAGAGAATTGGTTAGCATAACCAATAAGGGAGGTAAGATGTTTGAGACTAATAACAAATATTTTGCTTAGCTGCTTAG
>CANMNU010000048.1 GCA_947499175.1 Alphaproteobacteria bacterium | reverse complement strand
ATAAATATACCGTACAGGTATGGAGAATATCTAAAAAAATAAATAAAACACACCGCTCGAACATACAATATACAATTAAATAAGTATGATGTAGCCACTTGCTCAGGTTGCGACAAAATATCTGGCAATAAAAAAAAGTGCAATATAATTAACAAAATTAAGTCAATAACATTAAACCAGGCATAAAAATCTAGTATTTTCTTTAGGTTTGAAGCATCTAATTCAAAGTTAAAAAACTTAATAGTTTGTTTCTTTACAATTTCATTATCTGACATCTGTGTATCCTTTTTACTTTTTATTCCAAAATAAACAAACCAGCATCAGTTACCATTTTAGTAAATTTTTCTTTTTTATAAATCTCTTCAGCATAAAGAATATGCTGGGTCAAATTCCACCCCCCTGTTATAATTACCCCCAAGTTTGGTACAAAAAAACTGTATGCACTTTTTTCTCTAATGTTGTATTGGCAATACCGCATATATTCTTTTTTTCCATTAAATTTAATAATATATTTGTCCTTAAATAACATTTTAGGGTAATATTTATAGACTTCTCTGTAAAACTTGAGAAGTAGTTCTTCATACCTTTGATAAACAGTCCAAAGTTTGGTTAATCTTTTAGGCACACAATTAAACGAACAAAATGTTATCATTTTTTCTTCAAATTCACTTTCGGTGAGCCAATGATCAAAAACAGAAACAGATAAATGCTTATAATTGTGTTTAGGTTTAGGAATTGGATCACCAATATTCTCAGGACTAGGATACAAATCTTCCATTTTGTATAATGGGAAAATTTTTTCAAGCCCTGTTTTACAAAAGAGTTTTTTTTTCATATTAATTACCTACTTTAACTAAGTAATTTTTTCAGGTGTTATATTTGTGAGTGGATAATTCACCTCAAAATATTCTTTAGCCATTTTTATAGATCTTGGACTCCAATTTAAATTTTCAGGATTAGCTAATCCATATTTTAGGCTGTCTTCAAAGTCTTTTTTTACAATTTCAGGATTTAAATCTTGCATTTTTTCCTTTAGAGAATTTTTTGCTAAATCATGAAGTTCACCATAAATACAATGATGCATATTTCGCATTATTATTTCTTCTGGATGGTTAATATAACTATGCTCAATTTCTTCTGCTAAGTCGTACAGTTCTTTTACAGAACATTCTGACCAATCTTTTAATGCCCTGGCAAAAAGATTCTTAAATAACAATTCGGTTTTCATTTGCGCACCGTTCCATCAGGCCAAATGCTATTAGGCTTGTCGCCTTTTTCCCAAGCTCTTTTCCCTGGCCAACGCTTCCATTGTTCACCACCATGGTTAGAGTTATCCTTTTCCCAAATAGAGCCATCTTTTGTGTTTTCTTTAGCCCCTTTAGTTTCTATTGGTTTATAAGATTTTGGATCTTTTTTAGGATTATCAGGAAACTTTATTTCCCCATTGTTTTTTTCAGTATCAGCAGATTTTTTTTCTTTGGAATGAAAAACATCAAGTATGCCATCAAATGCTTCGCTAGCAAGGTATCCACCAATACCAGCTAAAACAATTGTCCCGGTAGTTGTCGTGCTTCCTCCCATCCCTATAGCTGCCAGAATAGGGAATATATCCATTCTGTCTCTAGGCGCTGTCATCTGCAAAATTGCAGCACTTGAAAACTTATGCAAAGCAAGAGCTGGGTCCATCTTCACATGGTCAATCCCATGAACCCCCAGTCGCACCTGTTCCAGCAATGTCGGGGCATTGTAGCTAGAATACAGGTTAAGTGAACGATCGCTGTTGCTATGGCTGTAGCCGAACCCCAGGGTGGTTGTGCTGCCAAAGCTTGAGGTTAAATCAATCGATCCACCAATGTTAGATGTGCCATTGCGGTTGAAAATATTATCTTCGTCATTGTACAAATTATCAGCGAATAAGTTTGTTGCTAGCAAAGCTACTACGCTGAAAAGTGCTAAAAACCTGGAAGTGTAGTGCTTAAGTTTCATGTTTTACGTAGCTCATGTTTCACCTATTTTGTAGTCACATAAATAAACTTTGAGATTTTTTTCTAAAGATTCCCAATCTGCTAAAGACATATACAGCATATCTTTTTCAATTTGAGGAAAATTAAAGTGCACAACTAAATCATTGCATAATTCTACCAAATCAAACCCTACGGGAAGCTTTAAAGTCTCATCAAGCCACTTTAGAATCAGCCAAATTGTACTATTTGCCAATGAAACATGTTCTTTTTCATTAAAGGCCAATTTTTCAAGATATTCTTTAATTATTTTCTCATCTTCTGATATTAAGATTTCAATAATTAAGTCCTCTTCTGTATTAAGCTTTGTTAACAAAACAGAAAAATAATCCTTAAGTACAGTAGAGTCTAGAAAGTGAAAACAATAGAGATTAAGTAAGTCCCTAAAGCTTGGACTATATTGCTTTAGGAACTCTACATTAATTTTGTCAAATTCTTTAATTTCTTCAAACACTATATTATCTTTCTAAATAATTGATGTGTAATTTCTCCAACACTATTCACTAGGTATTCAAAAAATCCTTTTTGATCATTAACAACTGCCTCTTGAACCAAACGAACGTATGGGTTACCGTCGCCTCCCATAATTCTTTGAACATTGATGGTAGAGCCCCTTTGTGTAAAGCTACTTGCTCTATGGAAAGTATCCCCTTTAAGACCAGAACCAACACGATCTGCACGCTCTATAAAGTCAGATAGTTCTTTTTGAGATTTAGGCACTTCGTAGTGTTGCTTCCCATCACCCTCCGGATCAGGAAGTTGGCCACCGGTAGTGGATTTTGCACCATCTTTCTTTTCCTGAATCTTCTCTTCAGATTCATCAAAATGCGCTTTTTTAAAGTCTCGAATAAGGGCATCTTTAAAGATAATTATTCCAGATGTCGTGCTTGATTCGCCAAGTTGGCTAAGCTTGGAAATATTCCATAGGTCTCTTACAATAGACATATCCATTCTGTCTCTAGGCGCTGTCATCTGCAAAATCGCAGCACTTGAAAACTTATGCAGAGCCAAGGCTGGGTCCATCGTAATATGGCTAATTCCATGAACCCCCAGTCGTACCTGTTCCAGCAAGCTTGGGGCATTGTAGCTGGAATACAGGTTAAGTGAACGATCGCTGTTGCTATGGCTGTAGCCGAACCCCAGGGTGGTTGTGCTGCCAAAGCTTGAGGTTAAATCAATCGATCCACCAATGTTAGAGGTGCCATTGCGGTAGGAAAACGCCAAATCAAATCCAGTAATAGAAACTGGCGTCATTCTCTGGTGTCGACTATTGTAAGAACCTTGATAACTATTAAAGGCTGTACGCCCTTCTCCACTTCCGCCGCTACCGCCAAACCCGCTTTTAATCGCGTTATAGTTATTGTTAGTGTTTATGTGAAGACCGCCACCACCATCATTGGATGTTCTGCTGCTCCTTATTACCCATTGCTCATAAGTAAGAGGTGGGTAAGCAACATCTTTTTCACAAAACGTTATAAAGTGCCCATAAATATCTGGCCCTCGGGTTAAGTCTTCTCTCACTTTTTTGGTCGAAAAACAAATAGATTTGCCAAAATAATTAAAGGTTCTGCCAAATTCAATTGAAGGCACAGAAAGTATGCCTCCCTCAGTTTCAATATGAGAATCCCCAGCCCAACTAACCGTATTAATGCACAAACCATTACCTGCTTGAATATGGCTACCATAAGTTTTGACATAAAATTCACCATTGTCACCAATGGCTGCCCACATGTTCAGCCATTGCCCAGCTTTAACAATGGTAAAAGGTACATTAATGGTACTTGCGAATAACGCTAAATCCTTATTCGAATCAAAGCCATGGCCTGGCAATCCATCACCAGTTTCGTAGGCTGAAATAGTTGTGGTTTGTATCCAAATATTATCACGCCAGGTTTTTAATAAACCGTGTGTTCCAACGTAAGCCTTACCTTTTATTGAGATTGCATCATATGCTTGGTTAGCAGAGGTAGAGCCACCAATTAGTGGGTACGCTGATGATTCGATAATGCCGAGTTCTTTGCAATTGGCAACCGTTGTGGTGGTGTCATCACTACCAATGTGCAGCAAGTACCCTGCACTAATCGCTTTAATCGTCGTGGTGGCTTCATCAATATCAAAACTAAATAAGTGCGTGCCTTGTGGGTCAACCAGCGAACCAACAAAACTTTCCTTTGTACTACCTCCCTGTTGCCATAAGCTAACTTCTTCAAGCACCTTACCGGTATTGTCTAATTTACATGCCTTCAGGTGCCATTTGCCCGCATCATACCCAAGCTTAATCGCTTGCGGTTGGTAACCCTTTGGTAAGTTAAGTTTAACAAGTGGTCCGGTTACCAATTTAGTAATTGCAGGGCTTGGACTATGATAGGTTGCCCAAGCGGTTAAGTCAGGATAAAGGGTGCGAAACACCTGTTCGTGCTTAAGTTTAGGGTGCAAAACCAAAGAGGCTGCTAGTTCAATTTTAGTGGCATCAACAGATGTTGACATGGCCTTGACTGATTCTTCATAAGCGTTTCTAAGCAATTTATGGCTTGCACCATACTCACTAGTATACACCTCTGGGTTTGACTGCATTGATTTTCGCATTATGTTTATGTCTTCTATTCTTTTAAGAAACCAATACAATGTGGAGTTAGAGTCTTCAATAACTTTTTGCAGCTCATCTTGAATGGCAGAGGTTTTTTGCTTAGCAACTATGCCATTCCAAAGACGCGAAAAACCATTAGTGTAAGCTTCAAGCTTCCAGTAATATTCTTTTATTGAATTTGCTTCGGTTTTTTTAGGGTAATAATCACCGCAGTTATACACCGTACTTAAAAAGGAATCCAAATAGGCTTCACCTTCTGCCCCTCCAGGATTACTCGTCACACTTAACGCTAAAAATAAAGCTTTGCGTATGGTTTCCCAGTCTTGACTGTTGCCGGGGGCAAGCCTTACAAATTCACCATTGTGGTAAACTCCGGCAGCTAAGGTCATAAGAATTTGTTGGGAAAGTTCAACTAACTCAACCACAGCCTCTGCTTTAGGGTCACCTTTAATTGCACCAATTGCCAAGTTAAGCTTGTTAGTCAAATCTTTCACAAAACCAATAGGGGTACCATTGTGCAGGGCAAAAGCATCCTTTAATACATTAGGAATCTTAGGGTCTAACACTCCAGATGTCGCCCAAAAACGTTCATGGGCAAACCAAGCATTGAAGTTGCGTAGTTCGCCTAATTTTGAACGTGCATGGTTTTCCCTAGCAAAAGCATAAACTTCTTCGGGTACAGCCTCTGCAATCTTGTTTAAGGCCGCAACATGCCCAGAGAAACATTTATCTCCACCTGACTTGAAAACATCCTCTGCTTTAAGGATGGAATCATTCCCCTTGGCAACCTGATAGGCATGACTTAAAGCATAGCTAGTAAGCATGAGCTTTCTTTCCTCAGGGGTGGCAGCTCTTGTTTTACTAACTCCATCGTAACCATAGCCTAAAAGTACATAGCGAATCACCAAGCTCCAATCAACCGATGGATCGTAGTCTGCTGGTGTATGTACTCCGCGTTCTAAATATTCACGGGCAACATCAAGTAAAGCAATACAGTGGTAAGATTTCAAAAGAGCCTGGCGCGCTTCTATGGCTTCAGCGTAACGTTCTTTGACGCTATTGACCAACTGTTCACGTGGGTCCTCTGTTGCAATTAAGGATGTCGTCACCCCACCAAATGTGAGAGTAAAAATTATTAGGAATTTGGTGAAGACTAATTTAAACATCCAGTTGCATTCATTGTTTTTTAATTTAATGATATAAACACATCTAAACCGTGAATTAAAGAGTTAATTTCAATAGCCTCACCATGTGTTTTTGAAATATGACAAGTAATCTGACTAAATGCCTAGGTTACAAGCTTTAAATCATTGTTTTGATTGCTAAAAAAATATTTTAGACAGCCACTACTGAATAAACTCCACCGGGTAAGCCGTTCCGCTGTACAGACAATAGCTCTGTTCTTTTTGTACAAAATCCAGATCTTCGACTACTTCTTATGGTTAAGCATTCAAATAATCGTAATTTGGCAGGTTTGGCTAAAATCAGAGAGTAAGTACTATCCACAGCCACAAGCCTAGTCCCCAGAAATGACATTTACTAAATGTTTCTGTGCAGCATTGCGGGTTTTCAATTTTCCACTTAAACAATAATGTTTGAAGATAGAAAAAACCTGCGGTAATTGGGATAATGCATATCAAACCTTCTGTCCTTAAAAAGGTTAGTAAAATTATGTGAATTAAGACATTGCATATGGTCAAATATGTTTTTGGGAACTGTTGCATGACAATAGCCGTTGATTTAATACCAATTTTTAAATCATCTTGAATATCAGCAAAAGCGTATATGGTGTCATAAAATATAGTCCAACCAACAAGGCTTAAAAATAAAATCAAAATCGATAGTGTTAAGGTTCCACTATGGGTAACAGCGACTATTAGCCCAAAGTTAAATGTTATTCCTAAAAATAATTGGGGCCAGTTGATAAAACGTTTAGTGAATGGGTAAATTACCATTAATAATACGCCAATTAAGCTAATGTATTTAGCATTTGTGTTAAGAAAAAACCATGCCACAAGGCTAATGCATAGAAAAAAAATAGTGGCCATCAAGGCTTGACTAGTGGTTAGCTGTTTTGACGCTAATGGCCTCGTTTTTGTGCGGTTTACTTGGCGATCAAAATCTTGGTCAGCAATATCATTAATAATGCAACCTGCACTGCGCATGGCAAGTGTTCCAATAAAAAAAATAAGATAATCCCACAAATTGCCATTAGAAATTGCTAGCCCTAAAAAACATGGCCAAAGCAGCATAAAAATTGGCACAGGTCTATGAAGACGAGCTAGGTGCAAATATGGTAAAAGTTGAGCTATAAAACTAAAAATTTCAAATCATGACACGAATATACATTAACCAAATATTGGCATCTGGGCAACTTATTGAGTTTTCCAAAGATCAACGTCATTATCTTGAAAAAGTATTGCGCTTGCAGGTTGGCCAAAATTTTTGTGTATTTAATCAAACTTACGGTGAATGGCAAATTATTTATGAAAAGCCAAGTTATAGGTGCGTTGCGCAAATTCGTAAACCTTGTGTTGTTGCGCCTAGTTGGCTTGCATTTGCTCCACTAAAACATGACCCCATGACGTTTTTAATAGAAAAAGCAACTGAATTAGGGGTGACCAAATTACAGCCAATTTTGACTGAACGTACAAATACTCAGCGTATTAATCTTGAGCGGTTGCAAAAGAATGCAATTGAGGCTGCACAACAATGTGAGCGTATGGATGTACCAATTGTGCATGAGCCATTGGCCTTTGGTATGTTTTTAAAAAATTTACCAAAAGGTGTGCATTGGTATTCGGCGATTGAGCGCTGTGAACAATCTTGCAAGATAGAGTATCCGGCGGGATTTATTATTGGACCTGAAGGTGGCTGGTCAGAATTTGAAAAATTAGCTTTAAAGGATTGTACAAAAAACCTTAGCTTGGGAGATAATATTTTAAGGGCAGAAACAGCCGCGGTGGTTTGTTTGAGTATGAAAATTGCAAGTAATTGTAAATTTTAAAAATAGAGCAACAACAAAATCTTTAAAAAATCAAAATAAATATTTCACATAATTAACCTTTTGTTAAGTAAAATTACTATATTCTGAATATAGAAAACATTTTTAGGTTCTAAAGCGGCTGCATTCAGGTGTTTTTTAAAATTATTACTAAACTAATGTTTGTAGTGCCTTTGGTTTTTCGGAGGGTAATATGACTAAAATTCATAGAAACACGCTTCTTAATAAAATATTTTTTATAGCAACATTAATGTTTACTCCAACAATTGTGTCTTCAGACTTATTGATTTCCACTATAGATGATAGCAGTATTAGGCCTCTAACATCTGGATCTACGGGAGGCAGTTTATCTTGCAATCAAAATTTTTTAGACTTAATTCGATGGTTTGGCCAGATCAATGCAAATGCCAGCATGAAACCATGGCGTAAAGCGATAAAAACTTATTTTAAAAAATCAGAATTGCCAGAAACTCGTAAATCATTAGCTAGCCTTAAAAGTGATATCTTAGCGACAAAACCACACTACAAAAGGATGATAGAAACTGTTTTTGCTGACCTAGTTAGTAAAGCTCCTGTAGTGTTTAATTTAAAGGATCAAGGGAGTGTAATTAGAAGCACGGCTATTTTTGGAATGGAATCTGGCTTAAAAGCCCCAGTTTCTTTGGCATCTGCAGTACCAACACCTAAAGCAATTCAAGAACACCTGGAAACTTATATTGCAGGACAGTCAGAGGCTATATCAGCACTGAGTCTTTTAAGCACACCGCTTTATGTGTAATAAACTGTTAGTTGATAAAAAATTAGCTGCAGCAAGTAAACCTTCGCACTGTGTTTTAACAGGTCCTACGGGTTGCGGCAAAAGTGAAAGTTTAAAACGTTTAGGAGAGTTTTTAAAAGTTCCTGTATTGCATATTAACGCATGTAGCTTAACTAGCGAAGGTTACAAAGGCTTTAATTTTAGTGAAGCTGTAGCTAACTTTTGTGCCCTAAATAAGAACCCAAAATCAGCAATAGTGGCTATCGATGAAATTGACAAATTAGCATCAAACGGAGCAGAGGAAGATGATAAGAATTTTGGATTAGCAATTCAGCAAGTTTTATTGTCTTACCTTGATGGTAACCCAGTTTGCAAAGACAAAGAATCATATAACATAAAAAATTGGTGGTTTATTTTCACTGGTGCATTTTCTAAAATTAAAGGCCTTCATTATGAAAATGGCCAAAGGGAGACTACAGCCAGAACACATAATGATTTGATCGGTTATGGATTTGCTCCGGAATTTGTTGGAAGACTACCTTCAATTATTTCATTTAGCGGTCATACGTTAGACACGATGCTTGGAGTAATTAAACGTGAGGATTGCCCCTTAAGCCAAGTAAAAAGTGAATTTAAGCAATTTTACAATGTAAATCTCAATTTTCAAAGCAATGCATTACGTGCTCTAGCTGAGTTTTGCATTAAAATTAATCTTGGAGTGCGTAGTTTGCATAGTATTTTAAATGTGGCGATGCAACCATTTTATTCAGCGGCATTGGGTATTCCAGGTGGCGAGATAAATATTGATGCAGATGATATTCTGCCAGCTTTGGAAAAATTCAAAA
>CANMNU010000047.1 GCA_947499175.1 Alphaproteobacteria bacterium | reverse complement strand
ATATTTACAGTGTCTGCAGGGGCAGTTTTATATCCACTTACTTTTCTTATTACTGATTTAATAACTGAATTTTACGGCAAAGATAAAGCACAATTTTGTATACGTTTTGCCGCAATAACAAGTATTTTAACCGCTTTAATTATTGCTTTTTTAGATTTTTTGCCATCAGCCGCTTGGTCAAAAGTAAATAACGCAGATTTTCATAAAATTTTTGGAATGTACATAGTAGCTTTTGGTTCTATTTTTGCTTGCTATGTTGCCCAAGCAATAGATATTATTTTGTACATGTGGATACGTAATTTGACAAAAGGTAAGCACTTATGGCTTAGAAACAATGGTAGCACCACAATTTCTTTGTTTGTTGACACCTCAGTTATGATTGGTCTTATGACCTTGTTTGGAGTTATTCCTAAAGAGCAAATGTGTAAACTTATTATGAACAGTTATTCGTATAAATTATTTTTTACAGTATGTAGTACACCTCTGTTTTATTTATGCGTTAGCTTAATACGATTTTTCAATAGCCAGGAAAAGTGATAAAAGATCTATGAATATTCTGCTTAGCCACTTACGGATTGCTGATTTGGAGTTATTCATAACTGCTGGGCATTTGAAAAATTTGGGCAAAGCAGCACAATTGCATAATTTAAGCCAAAGTGCAGCAAGTGCTGCTATTGCAAGGGTTGAACAAGCTTTTTGCCAAGCTCTATGCACCCACGAAAAACGTCATTTTCGCTTAACACACCAGGGGGCAAATTTACTACCAACTGTTGAAGATTGGTTACGCCAATTTCGCGAAAAAATTGCCATAAATACCCCTAGACCTTTACGTTTAGCAACAACTCAGGCAATAGCTAGAGCTGTAATTTCAGCACTTTTGCCAGTAGAAGCAATTGAGTTGAAATTAATGCGCCCAGACTTAGCCTTTGATGCCGTTTTAAACGATGAGGCAGATTTTGCACTAGTACCTGATAATTCTCCATGGAATGGGGTTAATTCAGAAGAGGTAGGCAAAGGATTGTTTCAGCTATACTCAACCTTGCAAAACGCCCCATTAGGTTCAATACTTTTGCCAGAAAATCAAATTGAAGTTTTATGCCTTTTACAGCGCTGGAAACAGCTACACGGTAGCCCTTTAACAATTAAGGCGCGTATTCCTAGCTGGTCATTAATTGCAGACATTTGTGCAAACTCAACAGATATTGGTTTTTTGCCAGACTTTTTAGGGAAAAAAGCAAAATTGCACCCAGTTACTTGGCAACCTGAACCATCTAGCTACCGAATATTAGCACTATTTCATAACTTTGATGTATCATTTCAAAAACGTATTAATTTACTAATTGAATGTTGTCAAAAAGCGTTCAAAGGAGACTAAATGTGGAAAAATTTCTAATTGATAAGCGCTTAATAAGTGACTCATCATTGGTTACAGTACTTAATTTATGCCAAGTACGACTACACCGTAATGCAGCATATCCATGGGTTTTACTGATACCTATGCAAGATAATGTTAGCGAGATTATTGATCTATCAAGCACCAATCAACAACTGCTATTGCAAGAAATTGCTGTAACCAGCAAAGTTATGCAAAAAATTTACAAACCTAAAAAGTTAAATATCGCAAACCTTGGCAATATGGTGCCACAACTACATGTGCACGTAATCGCCAGATATGAGAACGATGGCGCTTGGCCCAACCCAGTTTGGAACAGTGGCGTTACGGATACCTATGAACCACAAATGTTAATTAAGCAAATTGAAATTATAAAAGCAACGTTTGCGCAGCTGCCCTAAACATAGTGCTAATTGTTTGCTGGTAATCTTTTAAATACACCTGAAACCATGGGGCAAAATCTAAACCATGTTGATTTTCAAATAATTGGTCATGGGTAATCCACAAATAATCAGAAACCTCAAACGGGTTAGTTATTGCTTGGGTAGCTATTGTGCTTGTGAAAAATTGTACATATTCATGTTCAACTAAATTGTTGGCAAGGTCTGCGCGGTAAATAAATTCAGTTCCAGGACTAAGTACTGCTGATATTCCCATTTCTTCTGCAAGGCGACGTGATGCTGCAGAATGAGTACTTTCGTTTTCACGGGGATGGCCGCAACAGCTATTAGCCCACTGATTTGGCGAATGGTATTTAGTGCTAGCACGTTTTTGCAGTAGCAATTCATTTTTTAAAGAAAATACAAAAACTGAAAAAGCTCGATGCAGTGTACCAAGCTGATGGGCTAAAAGCTTATCCATAAGTCCGATAGGTTCGTTTTGGTCATTAACCAAAACAACTTTTTCCAAAGAATCATTTTGTTGAATATTATAAGTTATCATGGCCATTTCACTATTTAAACGCTTGGTTCCTTTATAGCAAAAGGTTGAGCAATAATTATAGCTGTAATCCTTTGTTTTAAATAATTTTTTAAAATCATATAAAATTTTAAGTGTATTTGGTTTTACTTAAAATACCCATTGTTATTTATGAAATTATTTTTTAAAGAGTTATTTACTAATTATTAATATTTTATTGCTAAAATTAAGACTAAAAAGATCTTAAATTTAGAGTAATTAATGAATAGCAGCATAATTAAATTACTACTAGCATTTTTTATGATGACTACGATTGTTCATGGGATAGAAGAAAGTCAGGACAGCATTAATGTTTATAACAAAGCATTAAAAGACTGGGGTCAGGATGACCTTGATGCCGCTTTAATAAACCCTGCAGCGCTACAAAAACTGCTAGAAAGTAGTGAAGTTGTTGAATTTTCAGATAAAAAATTCAAACTTGAGTCATTAAACGGCAAATTAGGAATACAAGCAGTTATTGGCATGAACGGTAATAATGTTAGCTTTATCATACCTTTGACAAAAGGATTAAAAGAGGCTGAAAAATTAGAAATTGGGAATAAAAAAGATATAACTTCACTAATAGTTCCAGAAGGATTATCTGGGTTGAAAAAAGTTATAATAAGAAATAATGAGATTTTACAATCGGTTGTGCTGCCAAATGGTATGACAAATTTGAAAAAATTAAAATTTAACGGGAATAATTTATTGGAATCAGTTGATTTTCCAGCCGATATGAACTCATTAAAAACACTCACGCTAATGTGTAATTATTCTTTGCAATCAATTATGTTTCCTACAAGGATGGTTAACTTAACGAATATTAGCTTGAATAATAATAATTCATTGCAATTAGCTAAACTTCCACCTGACATGACAAGTCTTCAATCACTAGATTTGAGAAGCACCCCTATAACCATCGGCAATATTGTGCAATTAAGAAATCAATACCCTGAAGTTGTGTTATCAGATTTTGATTCATTTTTTAATGGTCATATAAATCAACAAGTTAATGTACAAAGTCAAGAAGCGATTGTTCAGCAAAGAGAAATTGTTACAAATGCATACATAAAGTTTGCCACAGGGGCTGATACGGAAAAGCTAGTTGCTGCTAATTTACCAACAATTGAAAATATAAAAGAAAAATTCTTCTATTCTTCAGATGACATGAAAGAGCTTTTAGGACAAGCTTTAGCAAGTAATGTTGAATTTAAGCTTACAGAAGGTCAAAAATTCAGATTGGAAAATGCTTTTAGGTCTTTAAGGCTTTTGCAAAGTGATGAAAATATTGAAAGGCACGCCGTTTCAAATTTAGATTCTTATGGAAGTTATGCTTACCATGGGTTACCAAATATTCGTTAACTATTTGTGCTAGCCTATAATTTGCTTTATGGACCAAATGTTGAGCAGCAGCAAAAAGAATTTGTGTCTGCTTATTTGGTTAATACCAACAGGTGGAATGCTGTGAAAGAAATTTTCAAAATAGATGGTACTTTAGGAGATACTTTAGGGAAACAAAAGAATGTGGTTAATACATTGTGTGCTTTAATGGCAAATTCAAATGAAGTAGAACAAAAGATGGCAGAATTACAAGGAAAAAATTCTATAATCTTTAGAAATTTGATGAAAGGAATAAAGAAAGATTTTCTAACCACAAAGTTAGACAAGCTTAACCCTTTGATAGAGGCTTTGTTTATGATTATGCGGGGTCATAACGATAAATTAGAAAATAGTAATGAACCAAATAAACCTGCCTGCGCTGAAGGTGCGTATTTGAACATGATAGAAACTCTTAGGTTAATACCGCAAATACAAGGATTTATGGAAGGTACTTGTAATATCCAAATAGCATTGTGCTATGGAACTGTAGAAAGGTTGTAAGGTAAAGAAGAACAAGCCACAATGTAATTAAATTGCAAAAAAAATAGACTATTGCTGTTAATATAAAGATGATTTATTGATTTTGCCATAACTTTGCTGCTTGATGTTCGAATGCTGCAATCATTTTATTTGCTGCTTCATCTAGCAGTTTACCAACAGTTAACTGCAACAATGAAGATTGCAGCAAAAAGTCAATGGTAAGGTTAATTAAGCAACGATTATCTTCATATGTTGTAAATTGCCAGCGCGTTTCTAAAAATTTAAAAATACTATCACTAACTGCTTTGGCCTCTACAGCATCGTCATAAATAAAGACTTCGGAACGATAAGTTCTTTCCAAAGGTCCATAGCCGATAGTTAATTCGGATTCAAAAAACTCTTGGTTCTTAGGATAAACTACCACTGCTTTTACCCAAGGTAAAAATTGGGGATAGCTTTCAACATCAGCAACAATCGATTTTAAAAAATCTGCGGGGTAAGGTAGGACCTTAGATATTTGAAACATTTTTTACCATATAGTTACGTGCAGCTTTTAAGCGCATAAAATCATCACCAGCATGGTAAGATGAGCGTGTTAATGGGCTTGCAGCAATTAACAAAAAACCTTTAGCGCGCCCGCGACTGGCGTATTCGCTAAATTGTTCAGGGGTAATAAAGTCCATAACTAGATGATGTTTTGGAGTTGGCTGCAGATATTGGCCAATTGTCATGAAGTCAACATTTGCGGTGCGTAAATCATCCATCACTTGATAGACTTCGGTCTTTTCTTCACCAAGACCAACCATAATTCCAGATTTGGTAAAAATTGTTGGATCAAGTTTTTTAACTGTATCTAGCAACTTTAAAGAATGAAAGTATCGAGCACCTGGGCGAACACTTGTATATAAGCGAGGCACAGTTTCAAGATTGTGGTTAAAGACATCAGGCTTAGCCTTTACAACAATTTCAATGGCTCCTTCTTTACGCAAAAAATCTGGGGTTAGCACCTCGATTGTGGTATGTGGGGCAGATTTGCGAATTTCATGAATGACCTGGACGAAATGGTTGGCACCACCATCATCTAAATCATCACGATCAACCGATGTAATTACCACGTGCGCCAGGTTCATTTTTTTAACGGCTTGGCCGACACGTTCTGGTTCATGGGGATCAAGCAATTCAGGATGGCCAGTTTTAACATTACAAAAACGACAAGCACGAGTGCAAGTTTCACCTAAAATCATAAACGTTGCATGACGCTTGGCCCAGCATTCACCAATGTTAGGACATGCAGCTTCTTCGCAAACAGTGTGCAATTTGTGGTCTTGTACCAGAGCTTTGGTAGCATGATATTCTGCAGAAGTTGGCGCTTTAACCCTTATCCAATCTGGTTTTTTAAGGGGTGAGACTTCCATAATTTTTGCCTATATCTGTGAGATTTAAAATTTTAAGATTATCGTTATGAAATTAAGATTTTGTTAACTTTTTGGTAGTATGCATTTCCATCCACCACCCCTGCCCTTATTGGGTGGGCCACCCCGCCTTGGCGCCAACCAACGTGCAGATATAGCTTCGCCATTAGCATCTTTAAGGGCTTTAAAATGATGCCTTGAAGTAATATCTGAAGAGAGTCTCTTATATTCATAAATACCATAATTTAGTTAACAATTACTAAAAAATCTATACTAAATAACCTATATTGCATTACTTACGCGAATTTCGCGTGCTTTTAGCAAAATGACGTTTTCAAGATCACGTGATGCTTTAAGGTCTATGCCTGAATCAATCCAGCCATTATTTTGCTTGATTTGTTTGTATACGGTAACTTCTAGGGCATCAGCACGCAACTGGCGGTCTTTTATGCGTACCTGAATTTTTAAACGATCTTTGGCATTAGCTGGTTGGTACCAATCGGTCACCAAAATTCCACCTGGACCATCAGATGACATTAGTGGGGCAAATTTTAAGGTGTCAAGACTTGCTTGCCAAAGATAACGGTTAATTACGTTACCACCAGTGTCATTGGTGCGACCACTGATAGTTGCTGTACTTAAAGTAAGACCTTCTGGACCTGCCAAAGAACCAAAGCCCAACTTAGTTTTTTCTTCATAGGATTTAGGGGCCTCTAGTGTTTTTTGGCTATTGCCACAAGCAGCTAAAGTCAAAAATAAAACTAATTGGCTAACACGGTTCATATACATTGAAGTTTTTGTACTATGGTTTGGTAATGAAATATAGCCAGTTTTTAGAGTTTTTCCCAGGAAATAATTAGTTATTTTTGACTAATGCTCTAAAAACTGTTCACGCAAGATGCGCTCTTCTAGGTGATGATTCGGGTCAAACAAAATGGTATAAGGGTTGGAAGTGTCTAAAGTTATACGTACTGACTGTACTTTGCTAATTAATTTTTGATCAGCTGTTAATTTGACTGGGCGCACATCAGGGGTGACAACCTCTAATTCAAGTACAACATTATTGGGAACCAGAGCCCCTTTCCAGTGGCGTGGTCTAAACGGGCAAATTGGGGTAATAGCTATGAGTCCAGATTCTAATGGAAGAATTTGCCCCCCTGCTGATAAATTATAAGCAGTGCTGCCTGCTGGAGTTGCCACAATCAAACCGTCACCAACTAATGAGTGTAACCGTACCTTGCCATTTAACTTTATGCTGATTTTGGCAGTTTGTGCTGAACTACGCGATAAAGAAATTTCATTAAATGCTTGTACGTTATAGTTTTGGCCAAAAATATCAATAACTTCAGCTTTTAAAGCATATAAAATTGTTGGCTTTGCTTGCTTAATTTTTTGACTGATATGTTCCAAATCATTAGCGCTATTTAGCAAAAAGCCTATGGTTCCCGCATTAACTCCATAAACCGGCAAACGTTTGTTGTTAAGATTATGTAAGGTATTTAACATAAAGCCATCACCGCCACAAGCAACGATAATGTCTGCTTCTTCAAGAGGTACATTTTCTAAATAGTTTTCAACATCTTGTGCTAACTTTTTTGCTTTTGGCTTATTAGATGAAAGAATGGCAAATTTCATAGCTATAACTCACCAATTTTTATTAAAATTGCCTTTAAATATTTTTTTTGCTTTTTTAATAAATTATTAACTTTTTCGTGGTATGTGTTCCCATCCCCCGCCCATAATAGGGTGGGCCGCCCGCCTCGGCTCCAACCTTGCAGCAGATAAAGCTTCGCCATTAGCATCTTTAAGGGCTTTAAATTAATGCACTGAAGTAATATCAGACGCTCTACCATATCAGCCAAACCAGGCTATGCTTTAAAAAACCAATGTAAATAACGTTTATAGCCATACTTTTTTAAATCCTATTCTACTAATTGCACCATTAGAATCGACTTTGGGTTGCTTTCAGTGGTAGAATAATAGTAGAATTCTACAAAAGGAGGCCACCGATGCCAAAACTAACTAAAGCCGTTATAGACTGCAGCTTTCCAAAAGAAAAGCACTATTTTGTTTGGGACACCGAAATCAAAGGATTTGGTTGTCAGATTTTAAAGAGTGGCGCAAAAAAGACTTATGTCTTTTATTATCACTCACCGCTTACCAGAAAAAAAGCTTACATTAAAATTGGCTGCCATGGAAACATAACCGTTGATTTTGCCAGAAATAGGGCTAAAAATCTTTCTGCGGCTGTTGCATCAGGCATTGATCCAAGGGAGGAGAAAAAAGAGAAAATCATTGAAGAAAGGCTTTCAACTCTTTTTTGTGATTTTTTCAAGGTGTTCACGGATAAGTATATAACCGTCGAGTACAAGGATAAGGGAAAACATAATATGAGCCTTGCCAACCTCTATATCCTTCCCTATTTTGGCCAGAAAAAATTAGAAGAGATTGCTGCAAAGGATATCAGGCAATTTATCGACTCACTATCGCATATTTCCACAACAGCCAACCGTTGCGTTGCCTTGTTGAGTATGGCCTTTAGAAAAGCGGAAGATTGGGAATACCTACCGCCCAGGGCAAACCCTTGTACAGGTGTGCGCAAATATAAGGAAAACAAAAAGCAAAGGTTTTTAAGTCATTTAGAACTTAAAAAATTAGAGGAATCATTGATTCAACAAAAAATAGAACAAAAAGCTTCTTACTGCACAGTCAATGCAATTTTTTTAATTTTATATACAGGCTGCAGAATGGGGGAAGTTCTGAATCTTAAGTGGGAGAATGTAAACCTTAGCAATCACTATATTCATTTGCCAGATACAAAAACTGGAGAAAGTGCACGCCCTTTAAATCAAAAAGCAATTGATCTTTTGAGCTCCATGACGCCTAAAGAGGGAAACCCATATGTTTTTTATGGTATGATTCCAGGTAAACCTTTGGCAACAATAAAGACAGCTTGGGTCAAAATTTTAAAACGAGCAGGAATCAAGGACTTTCGAGTTCATGATCTGCGCCATTCCTTTGCTAGTTTTTATCTTTCACAAGGGGTTGACCTTTATACGGTTTCAAAGCTACTTGGGCATAAGAATATAGCAACGACTACACGTTACGCCCACCTAGATTTAAAACAATTAAAGATAGCAACCAATAAGGGAGCTGAAGTGTTTGGGTGATAAGTTCTATGTCGTGTTTCATTCATTCCCTTGATCTTTCAATCCCGTCATTAATGCCTGAGAGGTCATGCCGGTGCTTTCTTTGACGAGAGAGTTGAGTTTTTGGGCAAGTGGCTCAGTCGGTTCTTTGGCAAACTTGGTGGCCAGATTCAAGAATCGTTTGTTGGTCAAAAGCTCAGTGAGCACAGCTCCACCACCTATGACCTTAAATGGAGTGATAAAATCTCCCTTTGCAATTGAACCTATGAAAGCAAGAGCCGTCATGAAGGGACCTGTGCCAGACTTATTAGGGGTGTTCTTTTCCGCAGTAGCCATCGCTTCTGCAACCTTGGTAAAGTCCTGAAGCTTTTTGAAGTTTTGGTTTCCAAGGGTTACCTCCAATTGCTTAGCATATTTTTTATCGTTTAAAAGCTTAGCCAGAGGAAGATAGGCAACCTCTTTTGTGGTGGGGTCTTCAATCTTACCGGCTAAAAGTTTATCGAGCTTTTCTCGTTTGGCGGTTGCTTCAAAAGACCG
>CANMNU010000046.1 GCA_947499175.1 Alphaproteobacteria bacterium | reverse complement strand
GCTGATGACGAAGAGGACGCTGAGCTAGATGGTGCTATGAAATTGGTAGGAAAATATACATATCAAATCCCAGATTTACTGAACCTTATCGAGGAATCTGGTAGATTTTCTGAAAACGAAGCGGATATTGTTTTCTCCACAGCCCATCGCTCAAAAGGCAGAGAATGGGACAATGTGATTATTGCAGATGACTTTACCTTAAAAACTGACCAGGACAAAAACTTGTATTACGTAGCATTAACCCGTGCCAAAAAAGTTTTACAGCATGAATGGCCCGTTCTATCTCTATCTTGAAGAGCCTCTACACACAAGCTAACCTGATCGTGTTGTTGATGTAGCTAGCTAATTTCATCAACCCGATCACAACCATTTAGTGACAAGCTAGCCTGAAAAAGTAAAATCTCTCAAAGAGATGTTACCCCCTTACGTGCTTCAAAATCAACTTTCTCCAAGTACGGCGACCTTAATATTTTTCACAAGATTATATCATCTCAAAATGAGCCCATGTGATATATGGTGCAATGAAGAATTCTTTCTTTTCTTTACTCGCTTTATTCCAAATTGCCTCGGTAGACTTTAACATATCCCATTCTTTACTTGCGGAATTACAAATAAATTGAAAACTATTTTCTTTAAATGGTGTAACTTCAAATAAAGCCTGCTTTTCATCTTTATATTTCCAGTAAATGATTGGTTTTTTTATACACTCAACATGTCCATAATTTGACATGAAATTTTTAAAATTAGTAATAGTTTCTATTTCATCAATTTCCGCACTAAAATTTACACGCATTATAATCTTAAGATCTTTCTTCATACACTATCCTTACTTATGAGTTATTTTACCATCTAATGAAACATTAATGTGTTCACCATCTCTAGATAACCAGTCCAAATTCGATTTACCTTTCCTGGATAATTGTACGTCCCACTCGAACGTTTGACCTTGAGTGCGTGATGGGCCTTTTACCCATTCATTACCAAATTTATCTAAATAGCCTTTTTGATCTCCTCTTTCCAATGGTCTTGAAGGATTATAAGACTTATCTGGTATAAATCTTATTTTTCCTTTTGTAGGTAATTCAACTGCTTTCAAATTCCCCTTTATAGAAGATTCATTTCCAAGAGATTTTTGTTCCAACACATTAGCATTCGGCCCCTCATAAGCTTTATATCCCTCCTTCGGCCCGTTAAGCAATTCCTCAGGTAATTGGCTAAATCCTTTATCCTCAGACTTGCCCTCATCCTTATAAGTAATCATATTAGGCGTTTTGCCTTGATCGATTGGGGTGATTTGTGAAGTTGGCTTATTAGCATCGAGATCAATGCCCATAATGTTGGCAATCGTTGAAACAGCTACAATTGAGTACAATAAAGATGTTTCCATAACCGTTCGCAAAACTTCTTGTAAGGTCCCGTATTTCTTGCCTTCAAAGCCATAAGAGCCATCTTGATGCTCTTTGACCTGAATTGAATTGAGTAGGGCCAATAAACCACCAGCTGCCGCTATGGCGGCCACTGATTGCCAAACTTCATAGGCGTCTGCTGCTACAAATGCCAAAGCTACAAAACCTGGGTGACAATTATTTTCCGTTGCATTTTTGGCAGTACCGTAGGAAGTCGTGACATCTTGTCCAGCCAAAAAGGAGGTGGTGGCCGCGATAAAATCTCCCCATTTTACGGACCGTTGAGCCTTTTCCATGAACTGCTCTTTAAACTCTTCTTTGTTAAGACCTTCAGACTGACACCTCATCATTTCTTCAGTCACATCAGGTTTTAGCATTTCCACAACTGTTGTAGCAACAACAGCACCCAAAGCGCCCGCTACCGCACCTTGTTCAAAGCTGCCCCCAGATAGCTTAGAGCGCATGCCACCACATAGGAATCCTAAAGCTCCGTGTAGCCATTTATGCGTGCCCCAGTTGATTTTATTTACCGATTCAGTAGTCGTATTAAATCCGTTCGTCTTAATCACATCAGGCTTATAAAGTTCACCTATGTTCTTTGCACAAACTTGGGCTACTGTATCAATGCCTGCATTAATCCAGGCATCTCTTATGCCTTGGTCCAAGGGCTTATTCATTATAATCTTCTCAAACATTGCCCAACCGGTATTGCGAATACCCTTTTCAAGCACTTGCTGAAAAAAGTTCCCTGTGGGTTGTCCACCAGGCGTCTTAACGACAGCGAGTAAAAGTTGGTTAAGATTGTCTTTTGAGGTCATCTGCTTGATAACATTTTCTGCCTTACCGTCAGAATTTAAAACCGCTAATGTTGCTTGAGAACACAGGGTGGTAAAAAGTGTTGTGGTTATGGCTTGCGTTAGAAGGCCGGCCGAAGTTAAGGTTGCTGCAGTGGTCGCCGTTGCTACCACCGCAACCTGACCAGCACTTTCGGCTATAAACGCACCTAGACCCGATCCTGTCCCCGCTGTTGCTATGGCAATTGCAATGCCAACTAATGCTGCAAACATTTGGGTTGGGCCTTGATGTGATTCTTCTTTGCATTTATGAATCTCATGAAGGGTTTGGAAAGTGATCTTTCCACCATCTTGATTTATAAGTTTGGCAAAATCAGGAACCTCGAGTTCTTCCTTAAAGAAAGGTAAAGATGTTGACTGGGCTACCTGTTGAACAACTGTGTCTTTTGACTTGATGTTAATACCTTCTTTACCCACTTTAATTTGGGATTGGGAATAAGTACGATCTTCCGTTTGTTTCATGCTTTGGCTTTGCCAAGCTATATTTGAGCTACTGGTTTGCTCCCCAGCATAAAAACTATTAGTGCCCAATAGAAACCTGACAAAACCTTCAATAGCGCTAATATCTACCCTGTCAGCATCAATGGTTACATTGGTTAAATTGACATCGCCTTGCTCAGTATAAAAATTTAAAAGCCCACATTTATAGCTTGATCCAACCGATACAGCTGAGCCACTCATTTTATCTTTAGTTGTTGTTCCGCCTAAAAGACTATTGCTCTGTGTTTTCGTATGAGATGCGCTTTCATGGGTATTTTTCACATCAATAGAATCAATACCTTTCTTAGCGAATATGTTTATATCATTTTCCCCAACGTCATAGTTCGCGCATATAGTCTGCTTATCACCTGCATAAGAATTAAAATTGCTATTGCTCTTATGAGAGGACCGAACATTATTTGTCCATTTATCACGACTCCAACCCTTCGAATGGCTTTGATACCTTTGCGTTACTAGTTCTACTGGCAAGTCATAAATACAGCCAAGCGCTTCTAAATAAGTACCCTTCTCAGAAAAGGTTTCAGCTCCCAAAATCACTATATTTTCTTTTGCCAAAATTACTAAAGTGTCTTCTAGTGCTGCAATTCTTGCCTTTAGGGGGATGACATCCTGGTAGTTGCTAGGAGAAAAATATTTTCGCTCAACCAGAGACTGTAAAACGACACTGCCAAACAAAGAATTTATTATTGCTTTTTTGGTTGTAATGCTGGCATGAATGTTGATGTTTCCAGTGTTAAAAATCGCCATCTGACCAATTTCCATTTCCGAAAACATGGTGATTGAATTTTTTAGATCAATCTTTGCTAGGTCAATCTCTTCTAACCCTTCTGCTAGCCCTTCTTCCTTCTCCTCAAGTGCCCGCGGGTTTTTTTTAAGAAAATCTCGCAGTAATGGTGCATTCGGGGTGTCTCGAACAAGCTCCAATAGTTGCTGAACGGTGATACCTTCTGGAAAAACAAGCAGGAAGTTGGTACGAAGTTTACTACCAAGCTTACCGCGGGCGTCATCCATCATCGCTTCAGGTATATAAAGCTTGGCCACAAGCTCCTCAATGCCCTCAAGATTCATTACCGCATCATAGAAAATCATGGGCTTGATTGATTGATAGTTAATCCAGTCAACTTTGCTGGAACCCTTGACCATCAGAGCTTGGCTGAGTTCTTTACTTAAAAGTTGATGCTCTTCCAGATAGGTCGAAGCATTTTTGTGCAGCTGTTTAAGCATGTCATAGTCGATAACTTGATTATCAAAAAAATTACCCCGATGAAGAGTTTCCTGACATTCTTTGCGAACCTCCTCTAGTAACATTTTTGGACTTATCTGAAAGACAGCTTTTCCAGTTGATTTTCTGGCCCCCTTAACGTCGCAAACAACAATATCGTCCCGCAGATATTCGTAAAAAGCCTGGGTCGCATCTAGATCGTAAAAGAAACGCTCTCGCAGCGTAAAGAAATACTTAGTTGCTAATTCTTGATCAATTAGTTTACGTAAATCTGGGGTGACAAAAGTATTTTGTATACTAAAACCCTTTTTCAATAAGTCATGAATTGGATCTTTCGGCTCAGTCCAGAAACGATTACGAGTACAAAACGTCACTCCATTAACGCCTGCCTTAACCACCAGCTGTGGGAAGGATATGTTGCCGCCATAGACTTGCGGCTGGTTGTTATAGTTTGTAAGCATCGCCCCATTGCTGGAACTGGTGTCAGAAACAAATACCTGTTGGGCACCGTAAAAATTTTTTGTTTTATGCAAAAAACTTACAAGATCGGGATAACAACCGGCATGGGCAAAATCATTGCAAGGCCTAGTTATTTGATTGTTAGGTTTATATTTTTCAAGAGCCAATTGCTCTTGTTTTACAAAATCTAATTGTTCTGCTTTAGTATATTCTTTTTGAAAAATAGCCGAATTGAAATGCTTGCTTTCCACCCTAAGATTATTTTGTGTTTTGTGAGTGTGAAAATGCCCAGCAACGTTCGTAATGGCAATTTCCGGTGTTTGGGTTAACTCGCCGTAGACCATAAGCGAAGCAGAATCACTGTTAACAAATTCCCAATGCAAATGGTGCTGGTGATATGTCAAATACATTTGACTGGTATTTCTTTTAAGCAAGAGATTTCCTTGCTGATCAAAATTACCCGCTACATTTATTGTGCTTGCTTCACATAGGGAATCTTTAGCAGACTTAAGCATCAAATCATGGGTACTAAAGCGACCATGGTTTAGCAATGGACCATGCAATTCACTGGCTTTTTGCACCTGTACAACTGTCTCATTAGGAACTATCTTGGGTAACTTTAACAAACAGCGTCCGTCGTAAACCCCATTAACCTCCTTGCCCATAACCTCATATTTACACACTCTAATGTGTCCGCCTAAACCATGAGAAGTAGGACACTGGCTATGGGAGCCAAAGGTTGCAAAAATATCTGAATTTGGATCTTGAATTAACCTACCAAAATGAATCCCAAGTGGCGCATGGACGCGTAAGCTTTTAGCCGCAAGCGTACCCTTTTCAAAATCAAAGGCACTGGCATATACTTTTAAACCATATTCTTCCAACAAGAGCTCATGAATTGCCGTTACAGCATTGTCGCCATAACGAAAGATGGCGGCAGGGGTATAGACGACCATGCCACGTTTAGCTTTAACTGTCGCTTGAATGTCAATGGTATGGGTTGGCTCGATATGGGTTTGATAAGCATCACCAAATCTTTCTTGCATCCGCACTAAAGCAGAGTGTTGACTAAAAATATTACCTTGTCTTATCTCCAACTCACCGGCGGTATAATACGGATGAGTTAATCGCAGATCTTGGTTTACAGATCTTTCAATAATAGTACGACGTGGTGAAGTTTTTGAATAAGTTGAATCAATTGAGAAATCCACAAGACTTAAACGCAGCTTAGGGGTATCGATCTCCACATAGGGTAAGAATATCTTGTGCCCCTTGAGGTAGACAAAATTTTTAACAATTAATTTCCCATTACGAAGATGCGTTTCTCCAAGTCTAGAGAGGTCTTCAATCTCAATCTCATCACCCTGAATTTTTCCTAGAATTGGCCCAGTCTGAGCTTTCTTAAAAATTAATGAAGTTTTGCCAACAACACCGAGTTCGCCCTCGACACCTATTTCACCCTCATGATTGTTAAATTGGTCACCTCTTACGAAAATGGTGGTGCCTTGCACTCCACTTATACTAGCTTTTTTGTTAGTTAATTGATTGGTATGAACGTCAACTTTCGAAGGGCTATGTAGCAAACCTTGGGCATTATCAAAGATGTCACTATGAATTCTAAAATTTTGGATGGAATTAATTGTGCCCAAATTGATTAGCTTTTCTAGCAGTAGATGAGTGTATGGCTCTTTATCAGCTAGGACACCTTTTAAGTATCTTCTCTGAGTTTTAATGTCTGGTTTAAAGCTTATTACTCCGGTGTCCTCATTGGTAATGCTACCCAACCTTTTAAAAGGTTTATCCCTGGAGTTAAAAAAGAATGTGGTGTGCGCCAAAGTAATTAGTGAGGGGGCAAAACATCCCTCATCCAATAACGTCAGACCGGCATGTTTATTAACTGCTGCCACAAACTCTTTATCGAGAAGTTTGTCAGCGTCAACTTGCGACCACTGTTTGGCAAAATTTTTATCTTTTATAGCCAGGTCTGTTATGGTGTCAAATTGTTGCACAATTTTGATATGGGTTTGATGCTGTTCAGATAGCTGTGCTTTTTGTTTTTTATAAAAATCATTGAATAAGTTAGGCGTATCAGAAAATGCCAGACGCGTATCAATTATTAAACGCACCAACTCCGCTTGTTCTGTTTTAGACCTTGTTTTTGCAGAAAGTCCGTATTTGTCAGCAATAGTTGCTGAAATTTCTAAGCTAAAACTTTTAAAAGCTTCATCTGCCCCTAAAAACTCTGCTTTATTACGCTCAGCTTCTAAAATTTTAAGCCAGGCCATATCGTCCATGTTGTAAGGCTTGCTTAGTGATTGGTAATCATAAAGAAACTCTAGACCTAAATCCTTTAGTGATTGCGTGCCAACCACCTCCAAGTTGCCATGATTTTCCAGGTGACTTTTGGGGCCTAAAACTAAAGTTTGGAGATCAGCTCTACTGGCATTACTTAGCTTTAAATAAGTAGTTTTTTCTAAGGTCAAGCTGTCACTGGTAATATAGCCAGCGTTATCACCCTTAAGATTACTTAAAAACAGTTGTTTAGTGGTGAGATTCGCTAAATTAATAAAGGAAGATTCACTTGATAGACCTTCAATTTTTAAATAATCAATTTTAGAATACCCTCTCATGAGAACCTGTGGAGAGGTAATTTGCAGCACACTTGCGTCTACGCTATCTAAAGTAATTGGTCCGAAACCACTTAAAAACAAAGGCTTAGGTTGGTCAGTTTCTTGGCCTTTGATACTAATAGCACCCGTATTGTTGATGGCAAACTTTAAGCCTTGGAGAGTAAAGTAGGTGGCTTGCAGGTTATAAACCATCTTTTGTGGCTTAAAGTCACCTTTACCAACAACCGTATCATTTGTTGACAAACCGCTACCGGAATATTGGCTTGCATTATCATCGTCATCGTAATTATTGCCACCATTAACAGAGGTGGTCTCTGATATTTCATCTGATAATCCAGTAAATGACTTTTTGATGGGTAAATTCAAATTATCGCTTGATGGAATATCAATGGATTTTAGAGGTTTAAACTTTCCATCTTCATCATCGGTTCCCAAGGCTAAACGCGCTGTACCATCTTTATCTTTGATACTTACCAAGTGGATGTGGTTGCTAATCCCATTGTTATCCGCCAAATCAGCTGCGTGTGCTACGCCTTGGAAGACATTGCCATAAATTTGTAAAGCAATTAGAAAGCGGCAAATATTCCGTTTAAGCTTACCCATGACAAGTACCTCTTTGAGTTATATATTTGATTTAAAGTGAATGAAGAGTTTTAAAAGATTCGAGCTTTGTAATATTACAAAGCTCGCAGGTTGTTGGTGGCTTAAAGACAAAAAAAGAGCCATATAAGAACAAAATTGATTATCATGGCTTATTATTTAGGCTCGTTAAAAATAATAAACAAGTCAGCAAATATTTATTTTTTTAATTAAGGTTTTAGTGGTTTTCTCGATCCCATGCCGCTTCTCTCACAAAGCACATCTTTATCTGTGAAAATATTTTAAGTTTTCACGGGATATTTGAGCTTCTAAACAATACTTTGCACAGGGTTCGGCAAGCAATCGTTGTACTCCAATTGGTTCACCAGTGGCTAAGCAATAACCATAATTGCCATTGTATAACCTCTGCAACGCCAGTTCTATCTCATAGCGATGCTGTAGCTCATGTTTGTTGTATGCTAAGTGATCAGAACGCAATTGATTCAAAGAACTTTGGTCAACAAAATCAGGCTCCTTAATGCTATCTTCCTCTAAGGTTTTTCCAAAGGCTAAGCATCTTCTATGTAGATCGTTAAGCTGGGCTTTAAGCTTCTTGCGAAAGAAGCTCTTCATGGATGTGGACATGTATTTGGGATCTTTTAATGGATGATATTTTCTGCCCATGGTTGTTCTCGGTTTCACCATTTTCAGACACGTATACCACTAAAAATTGTGAGTTAGCAATGCCTGGAAAATCGAGCAAACATGATCGTTAATTGCCAATGTTTTCATCTTTTTTCTCTTTCCTATTTTGAGAGATGGCTAAATATTTTTTTACAGTGGGGTATGAAATATTAAACCTTCTGGCAATTTCAGCTTGTGGCACTTTATAACTATACAAAAGCAACATTTCATTTAGCTGTTCATCTGTTAGTAACATACTATGTCTATTTTGTTTGCTGATCTTTTCTAATTCATCTAATAAATGAAATACGCATTCTATCTGCTTTGGGAAGTTTCTACAAAATTGATATACATAAATTGCTTGATTAGTTAAGTTATCAGTAGGAATAAAGTCATGGCTTTCTGTTGTGTCCATAATACTTTGAATAATCTTAATAGCTTGATTTGCTTGACTCCTTAATCTTTTGTATTTTCTATAGTTTGATTCATTTCTCATCGTCATTTGATTACCTAATACAAAATAGTTTATTTCTTCTTGCTAATGTAATATTTATTGAAAGAAAAGGCAAGATGTAATTTTATGTTTATTATTTTAAATGTATTAATAAACATAGATAGATACTTAGTCTTTGATACTTTATTAAATTATTAGTAATTAGAACTCATCTTTTCTGTTTATATAAAATACTCACAATAAATTAGTACTTATCTTTCTTGATTATAGAAAACACGTAACAAAAAATGATAAGTATAGTTTCATACACAAATGGCTCAAACACAGGGGTTTCAGAGGATTTAGGGTTTTTCAAAAAAAGTCATGAAGCTCTGTAACTGACTCTGAGTAAGACTTTCATAGTTCTAAAATCTGAAACCCTTACTGGAAGCGGGTTAGAATAGTGTTGCGAGATAAGTGATAAGTAGGTTTTCTGTAAAGCTAGGTTTTTGGCCGAGTTTGACTTATACCACATAGAACATGCCTTAAGATACCCTGACAAAATGTGTCAATGTTATAGAAGTGGCTGTGAGTAACGATCTCAAGTAATTAATCCTCTGTAACCCGCTTCCAGTAAGGGT
>CANMNU010000045.1 GCA_947499175.1 Alphaproteobacteria bacterium | reverse complement strand
GGCATAACAATGGGTTGGAAAATAGCAAGGAAGATAATGAACCAGCCTGTGCGGAAGGTGCGTATTTGAACATTATGAAAGTGTTTGAGGAAATTGAGCAGACGAAAAATGTTATGGAAGATATTCGTAGAATTAAAGTAGTATTGTGTAATGAAAGAACAACTTCTGCGAAGTTAAGTAAGGCTTTAACTTAATCAAATCAAAATTACTATGTTTTTAAGTTAATTTAATCATTGAAATCAACATAAAAATTACGATATAAAAAGCATAATGTAATTTTGAGATTAGTATGGTTTTTAAGTTTTTTTTAATAGCATTAGTTAGTGGTGGTATTGCACTTATTGGAATGGAATCTCAAGAATTTAATAAAGAAGATCTTAAAATATTCTTTGGAAGTCAAGAAAAACTTAATGAAGTTGTTGCAAAGTATGCCAGTACGTTATATCAAAAGATGAATAGTAGGCCTTGCTGGCCTACTATTAGCAAATCAATAAGCACCACATCTAATATGTGGCAAGAAGAATCTGCATATCATGACAGCCCTATATTTGAAATAAAATCAAAATATGTGGTATTTAGGCTGAATGCAGGAGAAAAGCCCTATGAAGCATTATGTGATTTTTTTAATAAAAGAGAAATTATTGAATGCGCAATTGCGCTGCACATTGTTGAGCATTTGATATTAGGTAAAATAATTGGCGAGCAACTATTTAATAAAATTTACGCAGGTGAATTTTTGCTACCAAGTACCAATGGTCGGGGACTGGAGCACATGGGATATGGCATCCCCACAACTCCTGGGCACTTTGGCTATATTCCTAACATAAAAGAATACCCTCAGTGGCACCCACGCGGTACAGCACGAGGGGAAAACGTATTTTGTGTAAGTAACGATGGAATTCCACTATATGCAGGTTTTGGAAAGTTCTTTGCGGATGGACCTAAGACAAAAGAAGAAATAGTTGAGTATCTGTACTTAAAGTTATGTGAGGCACCATTAGTTAAAAAATCTATGGATCAACGAAAAAATCAATTTAATCCTGAAGAAATCTATACTGATTGGAAAGAAAAAAGGGAAGAGCTTCAAAAGCAGTGTCCTATTTTATGCTTGAGCTTGAATAGGCTTGTTCAAGAAAAGCTGTTAATCGTATACAATGACAAATATACCAACAGATTTCCTCAATGGGCAAAAACAACTAAATTGCCGCAGAAGCTGAAGTAGCTATTGTTAAACTTTTTAGCTATTATCACTGTTAAAGATTTAATTGAATTTAGGTAGTTTTATGGTTTGTGTTCGTTTTGCGCCATCACCCACTGGGTATTTGCATATTGGTAATGCTAGGGCAGCACTAATTAATTATTTATATGCTTTGCGTAGTGGTGGCGAATTTATTTTGCGTATTGATGATACCGACCTAGAACGTTCTAAAACTGAATACGAAAAAGCTATTTTTGATGACCTGTCGTGGCTTGGCATTAAGTATAATCAAACTTTTCACCAATCAGCACGATTTGATCGCTATAAAGAAGTTCGCGATACTTTAATTGAATCTGGGCGTTTGTACCCTTGCTATGAAACATCAGAAGAGCTTGATTATAAACGCAAACGTCAATTAGCTAAGGGTCACCCACCAATTTATGACAGGGCAGCCTTGAACCTTAGCAATAGTGAAATAGAAGCATTTAAAATTGAGGGTCGTACCCCACATTGGCGCTTTAAACTTGATCACTCTACAATTACTTGGCAGGACGAAATTCGCGGATTAGTGAAATTTGATGGCGCCCAGTTGAGCGATCCGGTGCTAATCAGGGGTGATGGAATATTCCTGTATAGCTTGTGTTCAGTAATTGATGATATTGACTACAAAGTCACCCACATTATTCGCGGCGAAGACCACGTTACCAATACAGCCACGCAAATTCAATTATTCAAAGCAGTTAATGGCGAGAAGGATTACCCATTAACTTTTGCTCATACTAGCTTGTTAATGGATGAAGACGGTGACAAATTATCAAAACGCTTAGGCAGCTTAAGCTTAGGGCAAATGCGTGATAGCGGAATTGAACCTATGGCCATTGCCTGCTTAATGGCAAGACTTGGAACATCACTTCCAGTTGAACCAGTCTTGACCATGCAAGAATTAGCAGCACCTTTTGACTTAAGCATTTTCAGTAGAACCCCACCACGCTTTAGTGAAAAAGAATTATGGAGTCTCAACCACAAGCTTTACCAACTAATGCCATTTTCACAAGTAAAACAGCACTTGGCCATTGCTGGATTTGAAAATTTTAGCGAAACCCATTGGCTAGCTGTAAAAGACAACATTGAAAAGCTATCAGAATTACAACCTTGGCAAGATATTTTCTTTGGAAAAATTGAAAATATTTGCAACGATAGAGACTTTTTGCAAATAGCTTTAGAGCTTTTGCCAGAAAAACCATGGAATGAAACAACATGGCCAACCTGGACCCAACTAATTAAAGAAAAGACTACACGTAAGGGCAAAGAATTATTCATGCCACTGCGCCAAGCTTTAACTGCTATGGATCATGGGCCGGAAATGAAAACATTATTACCACTAATAGGTAGAAGAACTACCATAGCGAGATTAAGCGTAGAATAGATCTACGCTTATAACTTTGCCCGTATTTGTGATTGTGCATTTTTTAATAAATCAGGTCCAAAGAAATTGCGTAATGTTTGTTTGTATTCCTCTGTTTGCATGTACTCTTCGGTTTGCAATCTTAAATCTTTATGCACCCTAGGGTCAAAGTCATCTAATATATACGGATTTTTATGACCTTTCTTTTTTTTTAAAAGAACCTGTAGGCAAAAATAATGCGAATTAAGTTTACCTCCAAAAAAAGCCTTAATGCACTCATCTGATGAGAACATAAGCCCTCTAAGAATTGTAGAAGCAAGGGAGGGTAGAACTTGAAGAAGACCTTGTTGGGGAATACGTGGCTCTTTAGTAGCATTTGGAATTACAGGGTCAATAAACCAATTCTCTAACGCCCCTGAGCCCACATCTAACATTCTTATATTTCCATCAAAACATAGTTTTTTGGCTTCCTGCAAGGCAAATACCGCTGGACTGTAAAAATATAATGCAGCATCAGTAGCAAGCATTGATTTTCCGCCAGGAGAACCATCTTTTTGAAAAAATCTTATCCTATAAGGTGGCGCTATTGCAGGTATTGCTACTGCACCGCCTACAACATCTCTTAAAAAGCAATCGTGTTCGGGGTTTTCTCTAGCTTTTAGTGTACTTAAGATAACTATCTTTTTAGTATGAAAATCAATAACTGGCACAATAATCGGTATACTTGTCTGAGAAAGGCGTGAGTCCCCTAAATCTTTTTTACTAATTTCCCTAAAGCTTGCATTTGAATATCTAGGACCAATTAAGCCCCAAAGCGTAGTTAACTTGTGATACCAAGAAGTGACAGCAGAAGCTTTAATAAGATTGGGAATGGCTTCTGTTAGTTCTTCAGGGGTATAAATGTTAGAACCATCAGGATTAGTCGCTGTAAGGTATACTGCCAAACCAGCTCCAGCTGAAATACCCGCGACTAGATCAAATTTTTTTAATAAATTATCACCTACCTGCTTTGCAATATTATTTAACATTATACCTTGACATGGGCGACTTGCGGCTCCTTCAAAATTTAAAACACAGAATTGCTTTTTTCGTTCTTCTATATCAAGACTGGCACAGGTCACAGTTTGAAAAAAAATTGTTACTAAAAAACAGCCAAAAACAAAATGATTGTTCACTTTTTACCTTACCTTTTAAGTTTATAAGAACACTTAATATAAGGAATTTGAACAATTTAAGCAATCAACTTGTCTGTATTTTGTTATCATTCATAATGTTTAAAAGCAAAGTAAAATATTCTTCACTAAGTAACATTTGAGAAAATGCATCGCTAAACCCAGCGTCTGTTAAAAACTTCTCAAAATTTTGAACATCACGGGTAATCCAATAACTAATTGGTGCTAAATTTTTTTGTAAATCTTGCAAAGCATCTGCCAGTTCTGATATTTTTTCAGCTTCAAAATTAAATTCATTAAACTTTTTTGGCAAGGATAGCTGCTTTACCTGTTCGACGACCCTTGTAAAATAATATGGTTCATCAGCTTCAGCTGGCCTTTCAGGTGGAAATGAACTGAAACAAGCGCCAACAAACAAAAAACTAGCAAGTATAGAAAATTTTGCTATAAACATAATAACTTACAACTAAATTGCTAAACTTAGAGTTACAATAAATAAGTTAATAATTAGTTAAAGATACTATTTAACCAATTTATTAGCTAAATTAATTACTTCTTCAAGACTGGTTGCAACCTGTATAAGCTTTGTATGTTTTGGACTTGCGAAATTTGTTGCAATAACATTGTTAAACAAAGCAACTAACTGATCCCAGCAACCATTTAAGTTAGCAATAATGATTGGCTTATTATGAATATTGAGTTGCTTCCAGGTTAGTGTTTCAAAAAATTCATCTAAGGTGCCATAACCACCGGGCATGATTATAAAGGCATCTGCTTTTTGAAACATCTGCATTTTTCGTGTGTGCATAGTATCAACCACATGAAGCTCATGTAAACCTTCTGGCTTACCTTCCCGTTCATCGAGATGTTCAGTGGTAACCCCTACGACAATGCCACCATGTTCAATGACTGAATTGGAAATTCGCCCCATTATTCCGTTGCGGCCACCACCATAGACTAAGTTAAAATCATTATTAGCAATCAGTTTGCCCATTTTTTCAGCAAGGTCAAAATAAAGCGGGTCAACCCGTTCCGAAGCCCCACAGTAAACACATAAGTATTTTCTTTTGGTCATAGCATAATTCCTTAATTTTATGGCTTTGCATATGTGAAATTCACTAGACAAAGTATTCGATTGAGCTTCAGAATATCAGATAATAATTAACATTTTACTAAAAATATAGTCTTTTTTAAAGGGGAAGCACTTGTCAGCAGGAGAAATCCTTTCAATTAAAATAAAAACCGCATTTGGCGATGATGCCTTCATAGTGCAACGCTTAATTATTGAAGAGTCATTATCGGGCACTTTTGTTGTGAATGTTTACGCATTTACCAAAAAATCAACCTTCGATGGTGATGATTTAATACACACTAAGGCAGGGGTTGTATTTGAAGTTTATGGCAAAAATGATGCTTCACAAAAACAAGCGACACGCGGTTACCATGGGATAATTACCCATATGGAACATTTAAAAACTGTAATTGATGAACAGTCGCAACTCGCCCATTATTTTCACTTTCAATTGCGCCCAACTTTTTGGATGCTAAAACACGGGCAAGACCACCGAATTTTTCAAAACCTATCAGCAATGGATATTATTCAAACTGTCCTTGGTGATAATGGCGCTACTAATTTTGAAATTAAGGCCAGTGGTGGCACCTTAGTACGTGAGTACTGTGTACAATACGGCGAAACGCATTTTGCTTTTGTTTCGCGCCTGCTTGAAGAAGAAGGTATTGGCTATTATTTTACCCATACAGAAACGAGCCACACCATGGTTTTGTTTGATAAAAGTTCAGATTTTACCAAAATCCCCCAGGGGTCATTAGCTTTTTTAAATGTTTTAGTGGAAGAACCATTTGTTGATAGGGTATTTGCTTTTGGCAAAAAATCTCAAGTAGCACCAAAAGCCTATAAAACCAACGATTACAACTATGAAACCCCACACACGCAATTACTTAACAACAGTGCAGGCAATGGGTTTGGCGAAGAAATTTACGAATACCCAGGACTGTTTGATAATTCCGGCAGGGGCAGCTCACTTGCTGACCAACGCATGGAAGAAATTGAATGGGTAACCAAACGTGCTTATGGGCGCACCACCTGCCCAAGCTTGGCCCCTGGGTACACATTTTCGTTAACCGACCACCCAATTGTTGAATACAACAAAGAATATGCGATATCATGCGTACGCCATGAAATTACGACCCAAGCAGGAGACACGCCAAGTGACCCAGAACATAATATGCTTACCTATACCAATAGTTTTGAGGCATTTTTAAAATCAATTCCTTACCGCCCGATTCGTAAAACTCGTAAAAACCGTATTTTTAGTTCCCAAACCGCATTTGTAACTGGTGCTGGCACCGAAGTTTATGGTGACCCAATGGGGCGCATTAAAATTAAGTTTCACTGGGACCTACGCAACCCGGACGATGAAACCAGTTCATGCTGGGTTAGGGTTAGCCAATCGCTTAGTGGCGCAACCTGGGGGGCATTATACATGCCGCGCATTGGCATGGAAGTTGTCGTTACCTTTATTGATGGGGACCCAGACCGCCCACTGGTGACCGGTTGCGTTTATAACCAGGCATTTATGCCGCCCTATTCGCCTAAAGACCTGCCCCACTACATGACCCTTAAAAGCAAAACCTTTGACGATGATTCCGGCAACAATGAATTACGGTTTAGCGATAAACCCGGTGAAGAAGAAATATTTCTACATGGCCAGTATGATATGAACACTGTTATTGAACATAGCCGCACCGAAACAATTAACACAGGAGATGACACACTAACCATTTTAAAAGGTGATAAAACCATTCACCAAAAAGGTGATGGCACAATGTACTTAACCTTAATTGAAAATGGTGACCGTACCACCAAGCTTAAAAAAGGTGATTTAGTGATTGATGTGACCGGCACAATTTTAATTAAAGCAACGGATGATATTACGATTAAAACACCGACAAATATTATTATGAAGGCTGGAAAAAACATTCAAATGAAAGCCGGCGAAAATATTGAAGCTAAGGCTGGCCAAGATATGCTTAACAAAGCGGGGCAAAATATAAAATCAAAAGCCGGGGAAAATGTTGAAACCAAGGCCGGTGTGGATATGCTTAGCAAAGCTGGTGTGAATATTACAAATAAATCGGGCGTGGATACGGTAAATAAAGCTGGCGGTAATATTCAGTCAAAGGCAGCAGAAAATATTGAAGCAAAAGCCGGGGCCAATATTGAATGTAAGGCAGAAGCATTAATTAACCTAACCGCCGGGGCCAATTTGGTTGGAAAAGCTGCGGCTATGGTTCAATTAAAGTCTGATGCTTCAATAGAAATTAAAGCGGGCGCCATGCTTAAAGCTGAAGGTGGGGCCATGACTGAGATTAAAGGTGGGGCAATGCTTAAGGCCGAAGGTGGCGCTATGGGGGCTTTTAAAGGTGCAATTACCAAGCTTGGTTAAAATTTTTGGCTAAAATACGGAGAAAATTGTGGAAGCTAAATTGGAAGCAAAACAGGCAAAATTAAAAAAACATGACCTTCATGAAGCAGCGGCGCAAGACTTGCATGAAAAATTAAGCGATATGGCGAATGATGAGTCTGAAAAAGCAACTGACCGAGAAAATGATATTAAGGACGCTGAACAAGATAAGGCTGAAAAACAAGCAGACGTTGCCCAAGCGCAAAAAGAACGGGAAGCTGAAGCTAGTGATGCCGTAAAAGGTGGAGACAACGAACAGTTGGAAAACCCAAACGCCCCAGCTCACCAAGTAATTACCCAAAAGTTTAGTGGCAAAACCCTTGAAGTTGAAATGTCAAAAGGGTTAAAAAATGGTGTTACCAAAATAACTACAGCAAGTGGGGCCCCTGAAATGGAGGCGAATTTTGTTAAAAACCAGTTAAATGGTGTAAGTAAGTTTTATTACCCAGGTGGCAAAATTGAACGGGAAATAGATTTTTTAAATGGTAAGCTGCACGGGCAAATGAAAGTTTACTTTGAAAATGGTAAGGTTTCCCAGGAAATTTCTTTTGAATGTGGGGTGATGCATGGGAACACAAAAATTTATACAGAACAAGGGGAAAGACAAGTCTTTTCAAATTACAGCCATGGTAAATTGCATGGGGACACAATTGTTTTTAATAACAACCAACCATATTTAAAAAAAGTTTACGAAAATGGTGTAGAAATTGACCACCAGCATGACCATGAGGCCGCAAAACCAAATTAGTTAGCAAAACATAAAAAAACACCCCAGAAAAATCTGGGGTGGTAGGCAAGTTTTAGTTTAGTTATTTTGTAAATATATGATTTAAATGAGCTACGATAAGATCACGATTATCACCTACTTCTTCAGTTGCTTTACCTATAAGTCCAGATGCATCATCACTCATGTAAGCTTTTGTTGATTCTAAATCAAGTTTATCAACGAAATCTTGAATCAATTTAGCCTTTTCATTCTTCACTTTTAATTGCAATTGGGTAAAGCGCTCTTGTTCCTTAACATCATACTCAGCAAAAGCTATTACGTTAGCAACTAGAGTAGAACTTTCTTGATCACCAAGTCCTATACCATTCTGAATTATGTATTCAGTTACAAGCTTTTGATCATCTTGCAACTTTGCTTTTTTCTCGCCATTTTTACTGGCTTTAGCTTTTAGCTCAGGAACAGCTGCAAAAATTTCATCCAGCTCTTTTTGAACCATGATTTTCTGAATAGTACCTGCTTTAACCTTCAGTGGATCACGCGCTTCACGTGACTTTATTGGGGCATCAACGAGTTGTTGTTCGACCAATTCTATAGCTGTAGCAAGTTCTTCTTTTGGCTTATCTAAAGATTTAAGTTTAGCATAAAATGGATTTTTTGCTTTCGCAACTTCCTCTTCTAAACCAACAACTTTTGCATGCAATAAGTTGTGCTGTTCTTGCACAGCCTGTACTTTTAGTTCTGAATCAACTATGGAAATATGAGTCTTAGCTAATTCTTCCAATTTTAGTTTGTGTTCATCACGTGCACGTTTAGCCTCTTCAAGTTCTTGTACAATCGCCTTATGCTCAGAGGACTTAACTGTTTCCCCATCATCATGCAATGCATTCAGTTTGTCTGTTAACTCTTGAAGTTTTTTATTTGCTTCAACTAATTTCTGTTGCTCAGCAACTAAATCCTCTTGCGCTTTTTGTACATGTTCAGGTTTTGGTGCCTTTAAAATCTCTTCTTCAAGAACTTCAATTTGATCTCTAGCTTTATCTAGAGCTTTATTCAAACCCACTAAATTTTTTTCTAAATCTTGATCAAATTTTTCTTGCGTATATATAGCACCATCAGAACCAACTTTTAATTTCTCTTGTTCCAATTCATGTTGAACTTGTGCCAATTCTTGAATTTTTTCTTGTAATTTACGTACAGTTTCTAAATCTTGAACTTCAACATTTTGAGCAACTTCTAATTTTAATGTTTTACCAAATAAATCTTTTTTCTTAGCAAATTCTTCTGCAAAAATAGGATCTTTATAAGCATCTCTTAATTTTTCAAGTGCCTCATCAATAAATTTATTAGCTCTTACACGCTCTTCAGCTTTAAGGGGCTCGACGCACAGAGCGTCGTGGAAGACGCCTCTGTTGCCGGCGACACCATGACCACCGAAGACGCTGCCAGCGTCGTC
>CANMNU010000044.1 GCA_947499175.1 Alphaproteobacteria bacterium | reverse complement strand
CAGATCTCAATCCAATTGAGAAAAAATGGGCTCAGGCTAAAGCCATTAGGAGGCGCCTGGGTGGAACTATTGAAGGGTTATTTAACGAACATCTCCTGTAATCAAATTATTTGTTAATAACTATACATGGGTTGAGAAGTATCTATCGCCCGTACAAACAATTCCTGTAGACATAGATAATTTTCTTTACACGAATTCCCGTAGAACTCTAGAATTTTACGATGAAAGACGGGCAGAATTTCAATGTCCACCTAATCTTCCAGATGTTCCTTATTGTCACATTATGAAGAAGTATTACAAATTGATTAGGGATTTTGTTGGGGACATAAACGATATGGATGACTATTTTAACCATGATTTAAAGCGTTTCATTAAAGATGCAAGCCATTACTTGCCGCAACTTGAAAAGTTTGACCCGTTAGATGTATTGGCAACATCTATTTGGCAAACCGCTATAGTTCATGGAACTGATCATTATTCATCATACAAAGCCTATAGGTACCGTCCTAATTGCCCAGATTCAACAGCTGTAGAAGGTGGTCCTGTTACGGCAACCGTTGCTCGCATGGATATTCGGAATTGTACAGAAGAAACGTCTGTATTAGAGTTTGCCGATCAACTTTACTGTAGTCGTTTTAGGAGTTTCCTTGATACCTATTGCAGGTATAACGATACAATAGGGTGGAACTTGAATAATCTTTCTTACAATTTTGGTGTAGAAATTCTTGATCAAAGAGCTACGCGTCTTATATCAGAGCTTAGGGAGCTAGAGGAAAGACTTAAAGAAACACCTAATGTTTTTGGTGGAAAGAGTAGCTTATTGGCCCCTTTAACCCAATTAGCTACTAGTATTTGTTTGTAGTATTGAATGGCATAACCGCTGCCCGAGGATTATTTCTTGGGCAGTGTTGCTAAAAATAATGAAAAAAATGAAAGGCAAGTTGAAAAATAAACAACATATGGCTAAAAAAGTTAAAGTTAATCACGCAAAATTGCACCATTTGTGCTACTGTTACACAAATTTGGTGATAAAAAAATGAAAAAAAATATTCTTCTATTCTTGTTGTTTAGTGCTTACCTGTGGAGTAATTTAGTTTCCATTGAATCTCCAGATGTTGTTGATGATTCTGAAATTGCTGCCTCAATTAAACCAATGCATAGTTTAGTCTGTGCAATTACTAAGGGAATTACTAATCCTAAACTATTGGTTGATGGCAATTTTTCTCCGCATCATTTCCAAATTACCCCATCACAGGCTAAAGCTATTAAAAAAGCAAAAGTTATTATTTGGATTGGCCCAGCTTACGCAAAGCCTCTGTATAATCATTTACAAAATGTTGATGCAAGTATCTTGGTTTTGCAAAATTGTCCAAGTATAAAAATTAAACCCCTAAGGAATGGTGCCTTCTGGGATAAGAAAAGTTGCTGTTCTCACTATGACCATGATGTTAATCAAATGAATATGGATGGGCACATTTGGCTTGATCCTGAAATTATGCTTCAGGTTGTGGATGTAGTTTTAGAGCATTTAATTCATAATTATCCAAATCATAAAGAAAAATTAAAAGCAAATGCTGCTAATTATCGTGTGCGTCTTAAAAAATTACAGAGTGATTTAAAGTTGAAGATGTTGCCTTACAAAGGTGAAACTTACATTATTCAGCATGATGGAAATCAGTATTTTGACGAAGCCTTTGGCACCCGAACCATTGCAACAATTTCAATTGACCCGTCAATTCCACCTAACGCTGGGCATATGCTTAAATTACGTCAGGCTGTTCTTAATAAGGAAATCCACCCTAAGTGCTTGTTTTCTGAGCGTCAAATGGATGGAGCATTAGCCAAAAACTATGCGGACTCACTAAAAATCCCGTTTGGTGCACTTGATTATTTAGGGACTGATATACCATCAGGTGAGTTTGCTTATGAACAAATCATGCACGCTTATGTGGATTCGTTCATTGCAGGAATTACCGGAAAAGCTTGAGTGGTTATTTAAAAAATCTTAGCCACTGATTGTTGTAATTCATACATTCCGTGTTTTCTCTCTGCTGAGGTTAATATCACCGTAGGGCGTGCTGCTGCGTGAGTTTGCAGAACTTCTTCCATTGCTTCTTTTAGTTTTGGATGCGCCGCCAAGGATATTTTATCAGCCTTAGTTACCACTACTTGATAAATACAGCCCATTTTATCTAAGTAACTCATGATCTCAATATCATTAGCTTTAAAGCCGTGGCGGGCATCAATTAATAGGTATAAGCACTTTAATTGGTCACGTTCGTGTAGGTAGGCTGCAATCAGTTCTTCCCATAGGTACTTTATTTTTAATGGCACATTGGCAAAGCCATAACCTGGCATATCTACCAAAATTAGTTTGTCAGCAAGGTTGAAAAAATTCAGTTGTTGAGTTCTGCCAGGAGTATTTGATGTTCTGGCAATATGGCTTCCTATTAAACTATTTAACAGACTAGATTTACCTACATTAGACCTTCCCCAAAAGGCTATTTCTGGAAATGGGTATTGAGGTATTCGTTCTATAGTTTGTGCCCCTGCAACAAAGGTGCAGGGGATTTTGAATAAGCTTTTAGCAGTTTGAATTATTTTTTGCTCATTTGTTTGGTTATCAGCCACTGCTGTGCCATCGATAATAGGTTATTCCACGTCCAATATACAACTAGTCCAGCCGGAAAGCTTGCAAAAAGATATGTAAACATGACTGGCATGATCATCATTATTTTTGCTTGAGCTGGATCTGCTGGTTGGGGGTTCATTCTTTGCTGAATTACCATGGTTATGCCCATTAGTATAGGCCATATACCAATTTGTAAGAACGATGGTACGTCAAATGGAAGTAATCCAAACAAGTTAGCAAAAGAGGTGGGGTCTGGTGCTGCTAGGTCATGAATCCAGCCAAAAAATGGTGCATGGCGCATTTCTATGCTTACAAACAATACTTTGTATAGGCAAAAGAAAATAGGGGCTTGAATTAATACAGGTAGACAGCCTCCGGCAGGGTTAACCTTTTCTTTTTTGTATAATGCCATTAATTCCTGACTTTGGCGGGTTCGGTCGTCTTTATAAAGACTTTGTACCTGCTGAATTTTAGGCTGCAGATTCTTAAGTCTTGCCATAGAGCGATATGATTTTGTGGCCATAGGATAAAGCATTGCTTTAAATAATATAGTAAGCGCTAATATTGCTAATCCTAGGTTTCCAAGTAATTCGTGGAAATATTCCAGTACGTAAAACAAAGGTTTAGTTAGGAAATAGAACCAGCCAAAATCAACTGCTAAGTCAAAGTGAGGTACACCAATTTTTGGCTCGTAATCATCTAGAACACTTAAAACTTTTGCTCCTGCAAATACTTTGTATGTATATGATGCTGTCTCACCTGGTTTTATAGTAATTGGTGTTGCTGTGAACTGAGCAATATGGGTGCCATTTTGAAAGGTGTAGTCAATGTTGACGACTGCTTTAGAATCTGGAATTAAACTTACCAACCAAAACTTATCAGTAAAGCCAAACCACCCATTTGTTGCTTGTTGAGTTACCGGAGTTTTGGTTAAATCTTCATAAGATCCTTCAAATAATTTATTGTTAAAGTAGCCAATTGGCCCTTCATGCAAAATGTAAAAACCTTGTGATTTTGGTGGATTTTTTCTGCGAATTTGACTATAGGCCTGCATTGCAACTGGACTTTCACCGTGATTAGTTACTTGGTCATTTATAGTAATTAAATATTTGTTATCAATGCTAATTGTGCGTTCAAATTTAATGCCTCTATCGTTGAACCAAGCTAAAATAATTGGATGCTCAGGAGTAAGTTTGTTGTGTTCTCCTTGAATTTGCCAATTAGTTTTTTCATCTGGCATGGAGCCAACGGCTGAATTGTCTGCAGCTTTCCAGCCGCTTACCACGCTGTACCCATGGTCAGTATTTTCGCTTTCAAGAAGGCGAATTTTAGGGCTGGTTGGGTCGGTATTTTCTGTGTATTTAGTCAATAGCATATCATCAATAACAGCGCCAACTTGGCGGATACTGCCGCTAAGTGATTCATTTTGAATGGTTATGCGAGCTGAATTTTCAATTGCTTGGTGTTCAGGAGTAGGGGGGGGGACTTGTGCTACATGAGCTGTTTTTTCATTTGTTTCTAACTGCGTTGCCTGCATTGCTTGTTCTTGCAATTTTTGGTGTATTAATTGATCTTGGCGTGGCTTTTCGTAAAACTGGTAAAAACCCAGCATAATAGCAATGGATAAACCAAATGCAACTAATAGATTGCGATTTTCATTCATGCGTGATGTACTCTTTTAAATTTTTGATGGTAAGTAGAATTTGCGGAATCAATTGAATTTGTAGGTGGCAGTTCTTTAATTGGAATGACAGGGTCGTAGGTGGTTTTTACTTTACTAAACGGATGACACTTGCATAGTCTTTTCAGGGTCATCCACATTCCTTTGGGTAATCCATGACATTCAATTGCTGAAATCGCATAGCGGCTACAAGTTGGTGTAAACTTGCAACTGGGAGGCAAAAAAGGTGATATTAGCCAACGATACAAGTATATAAAACTAATGACGAGTCGTTTCATGGGTCCAATCCTGGTTATTTGTTAGTTTTTCCAACAATTCTTTCCATTGCGATCGAATTACACTAAATTCTAGGCTAAAAATCTTACTTCTAGCAACTAAGACAATATCGTATTTGATTGCTGCTGAACTTTCCTTGTTCCATAATCTAACAGTTTCACGCAAGCGACGCTTTGCGCGGTGTCGCATTACTGAGTTGCCTAATTTTTTTGTAACAGTTATGCCAACTAAACCTAGTCGATTTTCAACAGGCATAGCTTGAGCAATGAAGCCATCAAAAAAAAAACGTTTACCAGTGCGACTTAAGCGCACATAATCCTTGCGCGCTTTCATATACCGCTCATCTTTCAAGTCTTGGGTGCGTTGAACTGCAAGATCTGCGGTGCTCATGTACAAAACCGTACATTGTGCTCCTCGACTTTTGTTCTCCTGTCCAACCCTTGAAATATTTCGGGTATAATTTGTGCATTTAAGCTGATAATTTTGCTCTTCCGTTAGATCGCCTAGAAGCAATTATTCTTCTGCCATTTTTTGTTGCCATACGAGCGCGGAAGCCGTGCCTACGTTTGCGAACGATATTGCTTGGTTGAAAAGTGCGTTTCATTATTATTCCTCCATTAAACGTCTTTGGACTATAGCCAAATTTCTATAAAAAGGGAAGAATTTAGTTTTTATTCACCTTTTTAAGCTAGGAGTTATAACGTCTAGACTTTTAACCATGACTGTTATATAGGTTTGCTAAATCTAAAATTCAAGTCTTACCAAACCTATTTTTGGAGAAAATAAATAATGGATGTGTTTGAAAAATTTTTAAAAGATCATAATTGTTCTAAAGATTTTGGTTTTTATTGGTCTGATCCTCTTGAAATCATTCGTCATATTGGTTTGGAGCTTGAAGAAGTAAAATTGGAATTGGCTGCAGATAATAAATTGGCTTTACAATCAGAGCTTGGTGATGTTTTACATGCTTGTTTTACCTTAATTGCTTTTTTGGGTTTTGATTGCTGTGAAACTGTTGAATTAGCGGTTGCAAAGATTGGTAAGCGATTTGAGGCTCTTCAAGCAATGATTGCTGAGGAAGGGGTTGATGACTTTGCTAACTTGCCCCGTGAAACGAAGTTATTTTATTGGGAAAAAGTTAAGCGGCTGTTGAGGGATACTAATTAATAAATTACGTTAAAAGAAAAAATATAGTTTTTGTTTATGCTGATTTGCAGCTGTATTTTGTGGCAAAAGATCTTGATTATTTAATGAGCCTCTTGAATATTATCCGTAATCAAGGCACTGTAATGGGTAGAAAAATTTAAAAAACTTGAACATAATTTATGCCTAATATCTTTCAAATTATTCATAGTGATGGCTGGAAATTCATTGCCATTTTTGCCGCAGTGGCCTTTATTATGGCTATGGTTAATCCTAATCTTGGTTGGGTTGGTGCATTGCTTACCGCATGGTGCATGTATTTCTTTAGAAACCCACCACGTACTGTGCCTATGCGTGAAGGTTTGTTGGTAAGCCCGGCTGACGGCATTGTTTGCCAAATTGTTTCTGTGGTGCCATCTGCTGATTTGGAATTAGGTGATGCACCATTAACCAGAGTTAGTATATTTTTGAATGTTTTTGATGTGCACGTAAACCGTGTGCCAATTGCAGGTACCGTTCGTCAAGTTATTTACCATAAAGGTCAATTTGTAAATGCATCATTTGATAAAGCTAGCGAAAAAAATGAACGAAATACGGTTGTTGTTGATACAATCGATGGTCATCGCATTGCATTTGTGCAAATTGCAGGCTTGATTGCTAGACGTATTCGCTGCGATATTGCGCCATTGGAAACGGTGGAAACAGGGCAGGTTTTTGGTTTAATTCGTTTTGGTAGCCGTATGGATGTTTATCTACCAGAAGGCATGGACCCGCTTGTGGTTGAAGGCCAGCGAATGATTGCTGGTGAAACCGTGTTGCTTGATATGAACAGCCCAGAGCCAGCTCGCCGTGGAATTAAGCGCTAATGGCTTTTAATAAAGGTAAAGATAAACATTCAAGAAAAAAAATGTCTTTGAAAAAAGGTACCATAAGAGGTAGATTGAAGGGGCGGTTTCAAGAGAAACTAATTGAGCGCCGAATGAAGGCTGAACCGTTTGCTGCTCTTTTACCCCATATTATTACTGTTACAGCTTTATGTTCAGGTTTAACCGGCATTCGCATGGCTTTGCTAGAAAATTGGGAAGGGGCGATTTTTGCAATTTTACTAGCTGCTTTTCTTGATGGTGTTGATGGGCGCCTGGCCCGTTTACTTGGTACATCTAGCCATTTTGGTGCTGAACTTGATTCATTTGCTGATGTTGTTAATTTTGGTGTTGTGCCAGCCTTAGTAATGTATTTTTATTCATTGCAAAATTTGGGTAACCCTGGTTGGGCCGTGGTTTTGTTTTTCAGCACTTGTATGGTTTTACGCTTGGCGCGTTTTAATGTTATGGCGTTTGATGAAACTAAGCTTCCCTTGTGGGGTAAAAACTTTTCTGTAGGTGCTCCGGCTCCTGCTGCCGCATTGCTGTGCCTTAGTCCCTTAATTTTTGAGCTAGCTTTTCCAAGTTTGCAATTTAACGCAGTGATTGTGGCTTTAATTATGGTTTGTGTTGGGGGGCTAATGGTAAGCCGTGTGCCAACTTTATCATTTAAAAAATTACCATTAAATCATCACCATACAATTCCAGTGGTACTTGTTGTTGTAACTTTTTTGGGTTGCTTGTATAGCGTGCCATGGCAAACTTTAGTTTTAATAATTTTTTGCTATGTGGCGACTATGCCGGTGGTTTATTGGCGCTGCCATTTGTTTGTGAAAAATCAGCAAACTGAAGTTGATATTTCTTCTGTTTAAGTAACATTTCCCCGTATTGTCTTTTGACTCTAGGCGCCATGTAAGTGGCGGCTTTCAAGTTGTAACGCACCTATTTAATTAAAGCCACCTTTTAATTGCTATATTTTATCTAAAATTTTATTATTTTTATATATATGTTCGTTATTTGATAAATTTTATTCTCAATCAGCAAATAAAAAATCAAAAATTAACTGTTTATTAACCTGCGTGATTTATATTAACAATTAATACTTCTGTTATATTGTAAAAATTCTACGTTTCAATTAGCCGAAAGTATTAATGTTCAATCATTTTACAAAGGAAAATATACCATGAAAAATTTATCAAGAATTACAACAACATTGGCAATTTCTATGTTGCTTGGCGGCAGTGCATTTGCTTCATCAGTAGTAATTGATCCTATTCCGTTGGATCCAAATGGGGCTAATTACTCAATTTTAAAATCACAGGAATTTACATGGGAGCAATATGGAACTCTTAATGGTTCTATTGTTTCAAATTTTAATGCTACAAATGCTACTATTACTGCTAATAAATTTATTACGGATGCAACGCAAACTGCCCTTGACGCATTAACAGTTCGTGTAACTACTGCTGAAGGTGGTCTTAGTGCTCTTAAAGCGCAAGAATTAAGTGATTTTAATGGTCTTACAGCGCAGCTTCAATCTCATTCTGCTAGTATTTTAGATTTGCAGAATCGTATGAGTTTGGCTGAGACTAATATTACTAACTTGACATCTAATTTGTCTAATGCTCAGTCAACTTTACAGGCTGCAATTAGTGCTAGCCATGATGATGCAGTATCAAAAGCTAATATTGCCCTACAAGCGGCTCAACAAACATTGCAGTCAAATATTGATGCTGCAAATGCAACAAGTTTGGCCAATAAAAATGCGTTGCAGGCAAATATTGACGCTGCAAATGCTGCTCTTACTCAAGCAAAGTCAGATTTAACTGTTGCAATTAACAGTGGCCATGATGATGCTGTAGCAAAAGCTAATATTGCCCTACAAGCAGCTCAAGCAACATTGCAAGGTAATATTGATGCTGCAAATGCGACAAGTTTGGCCAATAAAAATGCGTTGCAGGAAAATATTGATGCTGCAAATGCTGCTCTTGTTAGCGCTCAGTCAGCTTTAAATGTAGCAATTAGCAATAGCCATGATGATGCTGTAGCAAAAGCTACTGCGCAGTATAATCAGGCTGAATCGGATCTTGCGGCAGAAGTGGCAAATCGTGGGGCTGCTGTGTCTGCACTTCAATCTGCTCACGACTCCTTAAACTCTCAGGTTGTTACTTTAGTTGGTCAGGTTGGTGGTCTTAGTACAACTGTACAAGGTCATACTGATGCTTTAAATACGCTTAACGCTGAGTATCAAAACCTTCTGTCTGTTCAAAATGGGCTAGTTTCATGGCAATCTACTGCTACATCACAAATTAGTGCAATTCAAGCTAGTCAAGTAATTGACGAAGCGAACATAAGTGCAAATGCTCTTGCTGCTACTAATGCTCTTAATGCTGCAATTTCTAATATTACTTCCGCATACACCTCTGCAATCTCTGCAAGCTCAGCTTCTGATTTAGCAACAGTTGCTGCTAACCTGCAATCTGAGGCTAATACCATTGTTGCTAATTATACTAGCGCTATTTCAGCTCAATCAGTTATTGATCAAGGTGTAGCTTCTGCTGCTCTTAATAGTGCTCAATCTGCATTGCAGGCGCTTATTACTCAAGCAGGTAAAGACGCTAATGCATATACTGATAGCCAGATGGCAATAGCAAGTACTAATTTAACTAATGCTATTAATGCTTTTCATACCCAAGTAACAGCTGAAACTCAAGCGTCTCAGCAGGCGACTATAGGTGATGTTGAAGCATATTCTGATGCTAAAGCTCAAGAAATTACAACAGATTTTTATGGCTTAATTCAGAAGCTTAACGGAAAAATCAACGCGTTGTATCAAATGATACAGCCTTCTGTTAGTAGTGCTCAAACTGTTTCAGATCAAAAAACTATATATGATGGTTTAGAAACTGACACACAAGCTATTCTGACTCGCATTGACGGTTTAGATGCTGTTGTTGATGGTCAGATAAACGTTGGTGCTTGGAATCTTCCTATTGTTAAAAAATAAATAACTAAAATTAAGAGGGGCGAAGGCCCCTCTTTCTTTGAATTTCTTAAGGATTTCTATCAAAATCACAATTTTTAAAAAAAATCATAAGAAAGTAGTTGACGATTGGAGAATAAGTGATTAGATTACGGATATGGCGCGAACGAGCGCAGTTGTTACGGCAGCGAGATTTGAAAAGTAAAGAAGAGATTTGTGAAAGGTAAGAGAGTCGGTG
>CANMNU010000043.1 GCA_947499175.1 Alphaproteobacteria bacterium | reverse complement strand
TAGTCCAGCAAGTGAGGCATTGTAGGAATTACCACCTCAAGCCGCCTCGTCAACGGTAATTTACCAACAGCATCTAAAAAAATTTGCAAGTGCTGCTGTATTTCATTTTTACGGCTACCTGGTAACAGGCAAATAAGTGTAGATTCCCGGCTAATATTTAATTTTTGTCTAAAATTGCTATCATCTGGTAATACCACTTCAGTAACTGGGTGCCCTACAAAAGTTGCTGGCAAACCGTGTTTCGTAAAAAATTTAGGCTCAAAAGGCAATAAACATAAAAGATGATCTATATTAATTTTTTTTGCAAGTTTTTTAGCACGCCCTGGTCGCCAAGCCCAAACTGAAGGCGCCACATAGTGAACCACAGGAATACCAATTTTCTTGGCATACTTGGCAATTTTTAAACAAAATCCTGGCGAATCAATCGTAATCAACAAGTCAGGATGCAATTTTTTAATAGCATCCTTAGTTTGTTTAATCCGCCTTAAAATTTGAAAAAAATGGGGAATAATTTCACTAATCCCCATTATTGAAAGATCAGCCATTGGGAATAAACTATGCAAACCAAACGCAGCCATCTGTTGGCCACCAATACCATGTATTTCAATATCTTTATTGATTTTTTGTAATGATTGCAATAACTGCCCCCCCAAAAAATCCCCAGAAGCTTCTCCTGCAATCACAAATATTCGCTTATTCATTTTTTTCCTAATGATATTCGCAAATCCACTATAATCCACAGCAAAAACCACCACAACAACAAAACTTTTTTTGTAGAATCCTTTGGCAACCACCTCAAACATCAGCTATGGTGATCTATAAAATTAAAATATAGTAAATCATGACTAAATGCGGCTTTGTTGCTATTTTAGGGGCACCTAATGCAGGTAAATCAACACTTGTAAACCAACTGGTTGGGCAAAAAGTATCAATTGTTTCACCAAAGGTCCAAACAACACGTAGCCGAATTATGGGCATTGCATTAAAAGATAATGTTCAAATTATTTTGCTTGATACACCGGGTATTTTTGAAGCAAAAAAACGCCTTGATAAAGCCATGGTACAAGAGGCCTATGATGCAAGTTCAGAAACTGATGCCAATGTTTTAGTAATTGATGTTACCTGGCCTAATTTAAACCTTGCCCAGCAATTATGCGAAAAACATTCTAAAGGCATTATTGTTGCTTTGAATAAAATAGATTTAATCGCTAAAGATCAACTTTTAAAAATAGCAACTTCAATTAATAGTTTTGCAAACGTTACAAAAATATTTATGATTAGCGCCCTACATGCTGATGGAGTTGATGATTTGGCTAACCATTTGTGCAGTATTATGCCTAAAGGCCCCTGGCTTTTCCCAGAAGATCAAATTACAAACATTCCTGTTAGATCATGGGCTGCAGAAGTTACACGTGAACAAGTTTTTTTGCAATTGCACCAAGAGCTACCTTACAATATTTTTGTGGAATCAGAAAGTTGGGAAGAATTTGACAATGGCTCAGTCAAAATCAGCCAAGCAATTGTTGTAGCAAAAGATAATCATAAGGGTATTGTTTTGGGCAAGCGTGGCCAAACCCTTAAAAAAATTGGTCAAGCAGCTAGAGTAGAGCTTGAAGAACAGTTAGAACAACGTGTCCACCTTAAATTGTTCGTAAAATTAGAAGAAGATTGGCAAGAGCGCTCCTGGGCCTTAAGGGCATTTGGCATTGGAGTTTAGAGTCAGAGTAATATCAGGACAACTCCCCCTCCTAATACTTAGCAAGAGTGGTGAGATCAACCAGTTTTGGATGGTCTCCCATTGCGAAGTTTACTAGATTTCACTAAGTTTAGAGAAGGGAATACCGTTCAGTTTTAAGAAATCATACATTTTTGCAGCATAACCTGGGTATTGCTCTATAAATCGACTTGGGTCAGCCATCTCGTAGAGTTCTTCAATTGATAGTGCAGAATTTAATTCTTTTACACTTGGTATACCAAGTGTTTCTGCTAATTCTGTCGTTCTGGAATCATGCGCAATAAGTAATGCTCTTTTTCCAGCCAATAAAGCAGGAATGGTTCCATGAATACGAGTTGTCACTATAAAGTTGGGGCCATCAACTTTTTCGTATGAACCAATCCATTCATCAGAGTTTTGAGGAAGAATAGTCTTTTCGCGCATTATCTGTACAAAATATTTGAAATAAGAAGCGCCTGCTGCTCTAGTAAAAAGTTTTACAAACCCTTTTTGTTCATAAGTCAATGTTTGTAAGGCAGAGGAAGAGGATTCCAACAATAGCATTGTATCATCAAGTGATGCCGGCGTTTTTAGCCATTCAACTAAATTTTGTTCTGTTTGAATGTAATATGAAGCACCATATCTAGCAGCAAGTTCCATGACAGCAAGTTGTGCATCGGGATCACTACTATAAAAAGTTGCAGCAACAGCCAAGTTCTTTGGATCTCTTGGTACTGATAAAGAAGTTACTGGAAGAGAACAATAAAGCAATGATGGACATCCAACCACTTGTGATTCTATTCCAAATCTTGTCAATTGATCTTGGGTATATAAACCCCTTACTCCTATATTGATTTGATTCGAGCATAAACGTCGCTTCTGAATACGATTAAGTAACTCAAGGGTTGTTGGATGGATTGAAATATCTGTTTTTGTGTCAGCCGCTTGTGCCCCCATACACATAACAACTACAGGTACCCCTGGCTTTAATGCATCAATATCCTTTAAAATTCTTGTTGCCCACTGGCAACTATTCTCAGAACTATTGATAACATTTGATGCAACAACCAAATAACTATCTTCTCTACGAAGATTAATAAGATCATCGGAATTAGTTGAAATCGTATTATTTCCTATTAACCTTCTTGCAGCGTTTGAAAATAAATACTCACCGATATTACCTGATCCAAAATGCGACGGATTTTCAACAGGCCATCTATAACAGTAAACTTTGCTGGGTGTCACTGAAAAAATATTCAAAAGAGATGTTTGAATTGGAACATTATTACGAGGATTTCCTTGTCCATTCCATGATCTTCCACGTACTAGGCTAATATATGCATTACTTTCAGTACGCCATGTTGCTGAGTCTTCTGTGGAAATCTCATGTGCCGGAAGGCATAGTACCCTAGCATCCTCAGATACGTTCATATCCAAAATTCATAAAAGAATGTGAACCTGTCAACATTAACTGTTTTAGAGCATCTGGCATTAGCTCTTTCATAGCCGCTTTTTTGGGGTGACGCCATACATTATGAAGAAACTCCAATTCCTTCTTAAAAATAGGATCTTGCGGCCTTACTGCACAAAAGCCATGATCAATGTTCTGCCAGGAATACAGATAAAAAATGTAATCATATAATTTCAAAAGCGGTGAAATATCTCGCTCAAAACGAAACCCCATATCCGTGTAAATTCCACCGTAATAAAAAAGAATAAGCCTTCTTAAAATATCATTAGAATTAGTGCTACGACCATCCTGACGATAGGCATCATATAAATGCTTTGCAAGAATAATTGGTCTATTCGCTGACATAGAATCTCCTGCATGAAACATCCTCTGATCATTTTGAATTTCATTAAAAAATTGGGCAATGTCACGAACTTCTACGCCAGACTCTTGTAGTCTACACACTGTCACAGGAAGGTTTTCTTTATCTGTGCACCAAAAAAAATTCTTAAATTCCTTGGGAAGCATTTTAATACTATCAATATAGCGTGAAACCATAAGTGAATCAGGCTCAACTGCGGATACACCTTCTTTTGATACCCAAATGCGATGATGTATTGCTGGAATAGTAGCGGTATCTTTAGGGGCTCTAGTTTTGTATACTTTTTGTGATAGTGCCGAAAGGGTATTTCTCTTGGCGCGAAGGTATGCTACTAGTTCTTCCCCTTTCATTTCAGAAAGGTCTGGAAGAGTTGAGTGAAGTAATGTTGCCAAATTTATATAGTCTTTATGGTAAGGGTGATCAAGAAGAGCATATGGAGGTTGTGACAAATAAAAATCCCCAACACCAAAGAACACTTCATCTGATATCGGTGTGATGCTAACTGAAGTTTGACCATGATCTCCTTTTATCCATCCACCAGTGTGATTGGGAGAAATTAGTGTACCTTTTGGACATGGAAGAATTCTGCTTGTTAGATTTGTTGCTTTGTCCATTATCATTGTTAAAATTCCAATTGATGTCCAGCGAGGTGTTAAAATATCAGTTCCAAACTGTCTCCATTCAGGTTTAATCTTATTTGCAAGATCATCAAGATACGTTAGTATCTCATCAAATACTTGTGTACCTTTCCTAGCACCTAAGAAACATGAACCAACTGCAAATCCTTCTTGGTAAAAGATATAATCTACATAAGAAGTCAAAGGGGAAATATCGCCATGATCTTCCACGTGTAAATCACTATAAACGTTAAATGTATTATCACTTTTCCCAAATCCGAAAATAAGATTAAAGCGCAAAATATCAGACATATTGGTGAAATATCTATTTTTAAAAAGTCTGTTATATATTCCCTTACCTCTCATTTGTGGATAAATTTCGGTATCGATATCGTGAATCTTTATGTTTACGCCATAAGTGTGCTCTAATTCTTCTAACAATATCCTTGTATTGGTAAGTGCAATATTGGTCCAAAAATGATATTCCCAACATTTGGCTTCAGTTTTTTCAAGATTTTTAATAAAAAATTTTAGCGCATCAGGCTTTGGTTCTACTGGGTTACTTGGATCATTAATCCAAACATAGTGTCTGTTGAACTCATCACACGGAGTTGCATTTAGTTCACTTAATTTTCCATCACGACATGCTTTGACAAGACTTTCCGTATATTGATACTTATCAGCTCTTAGAGCCTGTGCTTCTTCTACTGTTTTACCTACTATAGGCTGGTAAAGATTCTGAAAAAAATCCCCGTAATAATGTGGTTTTTCTGCTGGATCAGTGCAATTTCTAAGGCTGTGATGAAAGAGATCTATCTCACCTAAAGATAACCAAGCACTTGTCCAGTTAGCATTAGAACTAGCAAAAGCAGATTGACCTTGATTTACAGAAAAAACTATTAGTACAAACTGAAAGCAAATGCACTTAAAAATTTTATGAATCATTAAAAAAAGCCCCCAACAACAAAACAGAGATGGTATTCCTAAATTTTATTGTGAAGTTTAAATATTAATTTTTCGTTAAATTACATAGTGGCTTACTAACGCACTTATCCCATTTCTCGCACTGGTTTCTAATGGTTCAGTCAAAATCAGCCAAGCAATTGTTGTAGCAAAAAATAATCATAAGGGTATTGTTTTGGGCAAGCGTGGCCCAAACCCTTAAAAAAATTGGTCAAGCCGCTAGAGTAGAGCTTGAAGAACAGTTAGAACAACGTGTCCACCTTAAATTGTTTGTAAAATTAGAAGAAAATTGGCAATAGCGCTCCTGAGCCTTAGTCGATGGCGATATAGCGTACCCGCTCCGCTATAAATGAATATTTTGTATCAACACAGTCCAGCACAAAAAAATATTGCAATACTTAGTAAGTTAGCTTACAAATATGTTCTGTATCATGTCTAATTTCAATCCAGAGAACATTTATCAATGCTTAAAAAAATTAATTTCGTAATTATAGCTATACTAGTCTGCTTTTTAAGAGGCAATGATTTTGAAAAAGAATTATTAATTAAATCCAGTGCTTTGCAAAACGGCAATAATAAAGAATTATCAGTTAAACACAGCAGCGCTCTTGATGATTCATCTCCTCTACAAAATCAATTAAAAATTTTAGTACTGGAAGGTGGAGCTGTACGTGCGATTATCCAAAAAATTATTGTTCATTGGCTTAAATTAAATACAGGGAAAGAACCTTATCAATTATTTGACCTTATTGTTGGAAGTTCTGCTGGTGCAGCTATAACAATCCAATTTGCAGCAAGTACACCTGAAGGAAAAATACGTCATTACACAGACGAACTTGTAGCTAACCACATAAACGATATCAAAGTTTGCTTTACCAACCCTTCATTTTTGCGTAACTTGCAGACTGGTTTTGGATTATGGAATGCAAAATATAGTGCACATTGTATTTTTGAATTTAGCAAAAAAAGTGTAGGTGAATGCAAACTTTCTGAAACTCTTGTACCTATTGTTATTCCAGTTATTGATAGGGCAACCAATAAAATTCGCATCCTAAGCACAAGGAAAGCAAAAGAAAGCCCAGAAACAGAAGACTTCTATTTGAGCGACCTTGGAACAGCCGCTTTGGTTTTCCCTGCGTTATTTAATCCATGGAGAATGAAATCTCCAATAATAAGAGAAGGACAACCTGAAAATCATTTAACAGCTAGTGATGCTGGTCCGATTATTTACAACCCAGGAGCAATAGCCTTAAAAGAAGCTTACGAAATGCAAAAGCAAAAAATATTGTCTAATCCTTTACTAACCACAGAAGAAAAGATTAACAAGATTAAAGTAATACAAAAGCCCAAAATGCTTGATGTTGGTTCAGGAATACCTAAAAAATGGGTAGAATCCAAAACTTCAGATTCAACGAAAGAATTCAGAGTTCCCAACTCCGGTATTTTACAGAATATAAAAATGATAATTTCTCAAATGTTTCAAGGGTTAGGAATAAATGCTCAAGATGGGGTTGAAGCCTTTTTCACAGGTGATGATCAACAAAATAATTACACCAGGCTACAAGTATTACTAACTAAAGAGGAAGATGGAACATATCCATTTGTGCTAGATGATACAAGACCTGAGGTAATCAATGCATTAATAAATCAAACTATAATTTTTACTAAAACCACAGAATTCCTAACTGGTATAAGAAAAATTTTTGGCTCAGAACTTAAAGCAACAATAACCCATCTAAAAAAGGAAGATTTTTTGTTAAAAACAAAACCTTTAAGAGCACTTCTATAAAATAGCAGTGCCACAAAACCAGTGAAAGTCCAAGAGGTAAACCACTTGAACTTTCACTTCTTTCCTAAAACACAAAATATGCCAACTGCTAAGATAACAGCAATTAATTGAGCTAGTGCGAATAACCAAAGTTGCTCTAGTGCCCAACCGCCATGAATCGCTGCTACGCCAATGCTGCGCGCCAAGTTTACTGATGTGTTAGTCACAGGAATGCTCACTAAATGGATGACCGTTAAGGTTGCGCCAACGCATAGCCCAATTGCATTTGCCGAGAAATCTTTAGCAGTAGTACCAAGCACCACTAGCAATAAAATTGTCGTCATAGCTATTTCTGCGATTAGGCAACTAACCATTGAATAATTTCCTGGAGAATGTTCAGCAAAACCATTACAGGCAAAGCCTGATTCCAAGCTAAAATCAGCGCTTCCTTGGGCAATTTGCCAAAGAATAAACCCACCAATTACACCACCAATAATTTGTGCCATTATGTATGGCGCCACATCACAGGTTGAAATTTTTTTAGAAAATGCCAAAGAAAGTGTTACTGCAGGGTTAAGGTGACACCCAGAAATTGGCCCCAACCAATAGGCCAAAAACAATAGAGCAAAACCAAAAGCCAGCGACACGCCTGTAAAGCCAATGTGTGAACCTGCTAAAACGGCACTACCACACCCAATTAATACCAGAATACAAGTGCCTAAACTTTCTGCAAAATATTTATTCATAAACTTCCCTTTATAAAATTACGATCAGTTAACAATACCACTGTGTAAGCGTAAGTTTTACTAAATACTTAGTCAAATCTAGCCAAGCCATGAAAAGTTAAATTATTGCAATTGTTGGTAATCTTTGTGGTTTAGCTCGCAAAAACGGCTTAACTTTCACTTAATTTCTTGCTAGTTTATAAAAACTTTAGCAATGCACATATGAAGGAATTGCAAACAAAATGATTCAAAAAATTTGGGCAAGTTTTATATATTCTTGCCATGGCATTCGGGCGACCTTTGTCAAAGAGTATTCTTTTCGCCTTGAAATCATTGCTTTGCCATTTTTATGTCTGTTAGTCGCCGTGTTAAACTTATCACCACTGCGTAAAACAATCATGTTGGCTGTTTACCTTTTGGTACCTTGTCTGGAATTAATTAATAGCGCCATTGAAAAACTTGCTGATCGCCTAACAACAGAACACGATTTAATAATTCAATTTGTTAAAGATGCTGCTTCAGCTGCAGTAATGGTAGGTATCTTTTTTGTCGTCATCATCTGGATTGGTTGTATATGTTTTTAAGGCAAAACTTATTATGTGCAGGGCTAATTAGCTTAGGAATTTTCCTGCCAGATTTGTATTTAGGTTATTTTGCAAAAATACTCAGCTGCACTATCCCATTAGCAGCACTAGCAAGTGTATTGGCATTTTCAATAACTCTTACCATGGTTAAGAACCGCGCATTTATATTTGTCTTTGTAGGAATCATCACTATTGCCCAAGGCATTCAGCTTAATCACTGGGCCTATTTTGGCACCCCTATTCATAGTCAAGATATCACCAAAGCTTTCGTTGAGCTTGATGAAATTTTTGAAACGGGAGCCTCTCTTGCAAATACATTATGGCCTGTATGGCTAGCACAAGCACTGTCACTGGCTTTACTAATTTACGGAACTATGCGCATTAAAAAATGTCGCCATTTTCCTTTTATTTGGGCATTAGTGTTATTGGCATTGGCAGTAAATCCAATTCTATCATATACGAGAGGGCATCAGTTTTTTCACACTAAACCCACCTCAAGTACTATTCACAATACTTTAAGGGCTTTTTCAGATTGGTTGGTTAACTCACAAGTCTCCGTTCATAATTTTGATTATAAAGCTTATGAAATCACCTATGGGCAACCAAAAATTAAAAACGTGGTGCTGATTATGGGAGAAAGCTTAAGCAGCCGTTACATGCAGCTTTATGGCTATGGCAAAGCCAACACACCATTTTTAGAAAAATTAAAAAGCGACCCTAATTTTGCATATGTTAAAGGTATTTCAACCAGTGTTGCCACATTAGAAGCATTACAGTTATTTTTTAATAATTTTCACAACCCAGGTTTTATTGAACTAATTAGAAACAAATCTGCTAATCTATTTCGTTTAGCTCGTCACCAAGGTTACAAAACTTTTTTGTTGTCAGCACAAGGTGAAGGGCTCTTTCATGAAACTGGCACGCAATACATGGACTACTTTAGCTTCAAAAAAGATATGCTAAATCCATTAAAAGAAAAAGGTGATGAAGCCCTGTTAGATGCTTTAGCTGAAATGAATTTTGGTGATAAAAACTTTATTGTTATTCATTTACGTCATATTCATAGTCCATTTGATGGGTATTCCAAATATCATCCTGAATTAGCAACAAGCATTACTAGCAATTCAAGGGAAAACCAAACTCAACAAGAATACTCTAATGCTATTGCCTACCATGATTATTGGGTAAAACAGTGCGTAACATGTGTTCAAAAAATCTTGCCTAATGATACCATCATTATTTTTACAAGTGATCATGGGGAACTAATTGGTGAAGAAGGCCTGTTTGGCCATAATCTAATGCGCTCAGAAGTTGTTGATGTACCAATTTGGGCTTATGCAATTAATGCAGACTTATGCCTTAATGATTACCTAAAATCACAACCAGTTTGCAGCCACTATGATTTAGGCAAACAAATTGCCAATTTATTTGGAGTAAATATTTGTAATCCAAATGAGCACCCTGACTTACAATATGTTCACGGCACTGAACTACATACAAATTATCCAATTATACCTTGGAAAAAAACAAAATTAGGCGCAAAATTTTCAAAAGTTGAACTAGCCAATGAACAAGTTATTGCTATTAAACCTAAAAAATAAATTGGTTAACTCTTCCTTAAAACACTTGTGTTAGGTTATAGTTACGCACCTTGTCAAAATGATTTATATATGCGGCATAATTTTTTAGAAACCATTACAGGCGCTTTAGTTTTACTAGTAGCAGGAGTTTTTTTTGCTTTTGGTTATCAATTTTCAAATTCTTCTCGCACTGAAACCATAAAAGTATATGCCACATTTGACAGGGCTGATGGTATTTCTGCTGGTAATGATGTACGCATTGGTGGCGTTAATGTTGGTCATGTAACTCATATGGCAATTGATAAAAAAAACTTTAAAGCAGTGTTAAGCTTAGATATTGATGCCTCTTTAAAAATTCCAGTAGATAGCTCTGCCGAAATTTCCAGCGAAAGCCTATTAGGTGGAAAATATATAAATATTTCACCAGGTGGAGACGAGCAAACCCTTGCAAATGGTGGTGTAATTACACTTACTCAGTCTTCTGTTAGCTTTGAATCATTACTAAGTAAGTATATTTTTGGCCAAAATGGCAGCAAGGACAATAACAAAGATAAATAGCCAAATGAAATTATGTATATTATTGTTGTTTTTTCAAGCATGTACCTTTTCTTCTGAGGTTGTTGTTCAAGCCGTAACCT
>CANMNU010000042.1 GCA_947499175.1 Alphaproteobacteria bacterium | reverse complement strand
TAAAAACAGATTTTCAGATTGTTCATACTCGACATAGATCGTTTATTAATGGCTTTATCCATATCTTTTCAACACTTATTGCTTATGCCTTGAAATCAAACAAACCTGCCATTAAATTCAACAATCTAATCCAGAATTAGGGTTTATAGCGCACCAGATCTAAGTTGATTGTACTTTTCCCTGTAACGCAGGCCAGCTAGGGAACGAGCTGGTGGTGAGCGTGCATGTGGTCAGTTGTCAAAAACCCACCCCAATTCTGGGTTGGGTATAGGATAAACCAAAAAGCGTTAATATTTAGTTAATTTTAATATTTTATAACGCATTCATTTATTTTCCATAATATGTTGTTGATTTTTGAATATACCTTACCATCAATAAAATGATAAGATTTTACACTGGATCACCACGCCCCTACGGGTCTCGTGATGACGGTTTTCTGAGTCTTTGCGAGCAAGCTTTGCTTGCGCGGCAATCCAAGCCGCAACGTACTCAATTTATAATTAGTAAGCTATACCATAAAGAAGTTATAGTCCCCCCCGAATTGTAAGAAGGGTTGGGTTTTAGTTTGCTGCAAAACCGGTTAAAAAATCGTTAAAACTGAGCAATAAAATTGCATGTATTTTGTGGCTGTTGTAAAAATGGTTCTCCACATTCGGACTAAAGTCCGGCTGAGCTTGCACCTGGCTTGTCCTGGTGGATGACATAATTACCGTTATTTTTCTTAATGGTATACCCTCATTTTTCAAGTTTTGGGTGCGTCGCACTGCAAGATCTGCGGTGCTCATGTACAAATGGTACACTGCGCTCCTCGACTTTTGTTCTCCTGCCCAATTCTTGAAATATTTCGGGTATATTTTCGAAAATTAGTACTAGACCATCATTTTCTTGATTGTACCAATGGCTTTTGCTGGGTTCAAGCCCTTAGGGCAGGTGTTGGTGCAATTCATAATGCTATGGCAGCGATATAAGCTAAACGGGTCATCTAGCTCACTTAGTCTTTGCTTTGTTTGTGTGTCACGAGAGTCTGCAATGAATCGATAGGCCTGTAAAAGTGTAGCTGGCCCTAAGTATTTTTCGCTATTCCACCAATAGCTTGGGCAACCTGTTGTACAACTAAAACACAACACGCATTCCCAAAGTCCGTCTAATTTTGCCCTGTCTTCTATGCTTTGTTTACGTTCACGTTTGGGTTTTTCACTATTTTCAACCCATGGCTTTATTGAAGCGAATTGTTTAAAGGCTGTACGTAAATCGGGTACTAAGTCTTTCATAACCTCCATGTGGGGTAATGGAAAAATTTTTATGGTTCCCTTAATTTCGTCAATATGTTTTACACATGCTAATGAATTGGTGCCATCAACATTCATGGCGCAACTACCACAAACACCTTCACGGCAAGAGCGACGAAATGTCAAAGTGCTATCAATGTTATTCTTGATATATAGCAAGGCATCTAACACCATGGGGCCAGAATCTTTGATATCAATGGTAAATTCATCCATACGGGGATTTTGACCATCTTCCGGATTCCAGCGGTAAATATGAAAGGTGCGTAAGGTCGATGAATTGCTGGTTGCTTTAAAAACCTTACCTTTTTGAATTTGTGAATGTTTGGGTAACCTAAACTGCACCATAATTTATTTTTCCTAAGTTAGTAAGTTCTTTTTTGAAGTGGAACTAATTCAACTTCATTAGTTAGGGTATACATATGTACGGGGCGTTTATCAAAACTTACTGAAGTGCCATTGTACCATGCAAGTGTGTGGGCTAGCCAGTTTTGGTCATCGCGTTCTGGAAAGTCATCACGGGCATGCCCTCCACGGCTTTCGGTGCGGTACGCTGCAGAATTAATGGTAACTATGGCTTGTAGCATTAAATTTTGTAGTTCAAGCGCTTCGACTAAATCTGTATTCCAAATTAATGAATGATCATTTACTTGTAAGTCGTTTAAAGTTTGGGCGCATTCGTTTAATTTTTCTTTGCCTAAGTCCATAATTTTTTGAGTTCTAAATACACCACAGTGATTCTGCATTATATGTTGCATTTGGTTGCGAATTTTTCCTGTAGTTAATTTGCCATTTGCAAAGCGTGTTTTATGAAACCTGTCCATAATTTCTTGGGTTATTGTTTCATCAATCTGAGGATGAGCGGTTCCAGGAACTACAACTTCTTTAGCACGTAAAGCTGCAGCTTTTCCAAAAACTACCAAATCTAGCAATGAATTAGTGCCCAAACGGTTTGCCCCATGTACAGAAACGCATGCAGCTTCACCAACTGCCATAAGTCCAGGTACTACAGTTTCATTTGAATTTTTAGTAACTTCGCCATGATAATTGGTGGGAATGCCGCCCATGTTGTAATGTACGGTTGGTTGCACAGGAATAGGTTCTTTGCTGGTATCAACGCCTGCAAACACACGTGCAGTTTCTGAAATACCTGGTAATCGTTCAGCAATTATTTTTGGGTCTAGGTGTTCTAAATGTAAATAAGCTTGGTCTTTATTGGGGCCGCAGCCTCGACCTTCTTTAATTTCAATAGCAATAGCTCGGCTTACAACATCACGCGAAGCTAGATCCTTAGCATTTGGTGCATATTTTTCCATAAAACGTTCACCTAAACTATTGGTTAAATAGCCGCCTTCGCCGCGTACTGCTTCTGAAATTAAGCAGCCGGCGCCATAAATGCCTGTTGGGTGAAATTGAATAAATTCCATATCAGCAAGGGGTAGTCCTGCACGAAGAACCATTGCATTACCATCACCTGTGCAAGTATGCGCGCCTGTGCATGTAAAAAATGTTCTTCCGTGACCACCCGTTGCTAGTACTACTATGTGGGAGCGAAATCTGTGTATTGTGCCATCATCAAGGCACCAAGCAATTACGCCACGACAAATTCCATTTTCGTCCATAATTAAATCAAGGGTGAAATATTCAATAAAAAATTCAGTGTTATAGCGCAAGCACTGTTGGTAGAGAGTGTGCAAAATTGCGTGTCCGGTACGGTCAGCCGCGGCACAAGCACGTTTAGCCATGCTTTTGCCATGGTCAATTGTGTGTCCACCGAATTGCCTTTGGTAGATATTACCATTTTCATCTCTGGAAAAAGGTACCCCCATGTGTTCAAGTTCTACGACAGCATCGATTGCATTTTTGCACATGTATTCGATAGCGTCTTGATCACCTAACCAATCAGAGCCTTTTACCGTATCGTAAAAATGGTAGCGCCAATCATCGGCATCGCCTGTATTATTTAGTGCAGCAGAAATGCCACCTTGGGCTGCTACAGTGTGGCTGCGTGTTGGAAAAACCTTGGTAATGCAGGCTGTTTTTAAGCCGGCTTCACTCATGCCAAGGCTTGCCCTAAGGCCTGCGCCCCCTGCACCAACCACAATAACATCATATTCATGGTCAATAATTTGATATGTCATACTAATTGTCCTAACTTAAGCAAACTAAATGCAGCTAATACACTTAAGCTTGTAAATAAGACATTTGTTAAAAACATTATAATACAGCGTATTTTTGCATTAGCTATATAATCCAAACAGATAGTGTTAATTCCTAAATAGCCATGATAAAAACCACTTACTATCATTAAAAATATTAAAGATATACGTGGTAGATTATTGAATTTTTGCGCTATTTCTGTGTGACTAAGGTCTTTAATTTGAAATAAGTTCCATAAAAACCATGGTACCAAAAATAGCAAAATAATTGCTGTTATTCGTTGCCAAATGTAGTTTTTAGTAAATGACTTCATATTAAATATACCGTTAAAATAGTCAATATAAACACCAAAAATGTCACTAACCAACCACTTTTATAAACACTGCTTAATTCATACCCTATACCAATTGACCACATTAAATAACGCATACCATTTAACATGTGGTAATAGACGCTGGCTAAAAGCGCATAAAATAATATCTTCATTACCGGATGACCAAGCCATTTGCAAAAATTCGTGTAGCTTACTTCACCCTGGCCCAAAGTATAAAGCCACAAACAAGTTAAACATAAGGCAGCTATAAACCCTATGCCTGTAAATCTGTGTAAAATTGACATGACTGAAGTTAGCTGAGGCGCATAAATTTGCAAATGTGGTGATAAAGGTCTTGGGGCTATAGGCGCGTTCATAATTGTAAATAATAAATCAGTGGTTAATTCTTGTTGAATTTTACAAAATTTGTCAATTGTTCGTAGCTAGCAATTATCCTTGGTTGAGTAAAATATAGATGTTTATTTTGCAACACAGCCGTGTGATAGGGAGGAGTTGTAAGGCTCCTCCTACTTGATCCAATTTCCTGGGACCATTATAATTTTTGTGGCACTTTGAAATAGCGACACGCCTCTTTTATAATCAGATATTGAAGTCGGTGCACCCCTTCTTTTGCCTTTATCTTATTTTCTTTCATATAAGCTATTATTGTGCGGCCATAGAAAGTTTCATCGTTTTTCTGTATGTTTGCAGAGGTCGCAAGTGCTCGTCCAATCTCAACCAACGTTTTTGGGCCATCCTTGAATAAAGGACCAAAGCCGTAATACAAGCCTTCAGTAACACACACAAGATTTTCTCCTTTTTCAGGTCCAGTTACTCCGTCTACATTGGGCAGATAGAGACTCCCCCCCAACACTGTTTCATAGGGTAGAGATCCTTCTTGCTGCTCTACTTCTTCATTTGGAGATAAAAGTGGTTCTAATTTATCAAGGCAGCTCTTGAATGAAGTAATTTTCCCCCATTCTTCCTTTGTGTTTACTTTATGTGGGCCTGAATGAAACACATCATCTCTTTTGGCAAACCCGCAATAATTTGCATATTGTTCTAGAGTTGACAAAACACTTAATTGAATTAGAGGAAAGAAAAAATCCTTATATTTTTGCTCAAGCTCTGCAATAAAATTGTCTACATTTTCTGATGCCAAGACTTTCCACACACCAATACAAATTGCAGTTGAGCACTCAAACTGTGTTTTTGATTCTGGTGTGTGTAGATCTCTAATAGCGTATGATAGTGAAACATTAGGTTTCTTACAAAAGAATGGTTTTCCAAGGATTGTTTTGGTCTCCCAATATTTTGATTCAGTTGACGGTGTTACCGAAAACTGGTTGTTTGCATTCATTGCTTGATAAACATCACAAAGAGTCTTTGCGCAATAAGCGTTGTAATTTTTTTGATCAAGATCTGGTTGATTTTCCATGCCATACATAGTGGCAATCAAATTCATGCACAAATTAAATATCAATATTGATTTAAATTTAGACATATATTTTCTCTATTAACGAATTAAAAGTATTACATACATAATTTTTCAAATAATGTCAACGGTTTATGGAACAACTGGTTGCATATTTTAAAAGATTTTCGGTGCACATTTTTGGATTTTCTAAAAATTCCAGGCTCTTTAATACTTCCTGGGGTATATAATCGGCTGTTGGTATAGTAGAGACTTTTTCTGGGGCAGGTAGTCCCCGCAAAGCTAGCAATTATTCTTGGTTAGTGTAGAATAAAGTCAATGTAGGGCTTATAATTTATATATGTTACTAGAAGCTTATTTTTCGATACTTGTTTTTTTAGCTGTAGCATTTGGCTTTGCCACTTTATTCTTGGGGCTTTCATGGTTACGTGGTAAGCAACGGCCTTATTCGCAAAAACAAGCTCCTTATGAATGTGGGTTTGATGCTTTTGATGCACCGATGCAAAATGCTCGTTTGCAATTTAATGTACAGTTTTATTTGGTAGCAATTTTATTTATTGTTTTTGATTTAGAAATTGCATTTTTATTTCCATGGGCAATATCGCTAGATATGATTGGTTGGCCAGGATTTTGCTCAATGATGATTTTTTTAAGTACGCTTACCGTTGGTTTTGTATATGAATGGCGTAAAGGTGCCCTTGATTGGCGGTAAATATGACAACAGCAAAAATTGAAGATCTAAAAGTAAAATTACCGCAACATTTGCAAGACGAAAATGGACTATTCCAAGCTATTAATCAAGAAATTTCTGATAAAGGTTACATTTTAACTAAACTTGACCAAGTTGCGGCTTGGGCCCAAAGCAGTTCTTTGTGGCCAATGACCTTTGGTTTAGCATGCTGTGCTGTAGAAATGATGCATAGTGCAGCAAGTCGTTATGACCTTGATCGTTTTGGTTTGGTTTTTCGCCCTAGTCCTAGGCAGTCGGATGTGATGATTGTGGCAGGTACCTTAACCAATAAAATGGCACCAGCTTTGCGTAGAGTCTATGACCAAATGCCTGAGCCGCGTTGGGTTATTTCCATGGGTAGTTGTGCTAATGGTGGTGGCTATTATCACTATTCTTACTCGGTAACGCGCGGTTGTGACCGAATTGTTCCGGTAGATGTTTATGTACCGGGTTGTCCGCCAACTGCAGAAGCCCTGGTTTACGGTATTATGCTTTTGCAGCAAAAAATTACCGGTAAAATTATCTAGACTAGTAGTTGACGCTTAAAAGGCCATTTAACCTTGATTATTTTAAGATTAGAAATATATTATTTAATACCCTGCCAAATACGGCGCATAGTAGCATAAAACAACCCAGTCATAAGTAATAAATACAGTAAAACTTTAATGCCTAAACGTTTGCGGTCTTCCATTTCAGGTTCACTTGCCCAGGCAAGAAATGTGCTTACGTCATAAGCCATTTGTTCAACAGTTGGTTTAGTAGAATCGTTATATTTAACAAGTCCTTCACTAAGTGGTGGCGCCATTGAAATGGCGTGACCTGGGAAATATTCATTGTAGTATTGCCCTGGGTTCAATTTGAAATTATCCGGCACTTTTTCATAACCGGTTAGTAAAGCGTACACGTAATCAGCTCCGTAAAGGCGAGCCTTAACCATTAATGATTGGTCTGGTGGTAATGAACCATTATTTGCGGCACGAGCTTGTTTTTCATTTAGGTACGGTCCTGGAATATAATCTGATGGACGGCCTGGACGTTCAAACATTTCACCTTCATCATTTGGGCCATCTTTAATTTGATACTGCGCAGCCAAAGCTTTAACTTCGGATTCAGTTAGCCCCATGGCTTTTAGGTGGCGAAAGGATATTAACTTAATGCTGTGGCAAGCTGAGCATACTTCTTTATAAACTTGGAAACCCCTTTGTAATGCTGCGCGGTCAAAGGTACCATTTGGTTTAGCAAAGCTCCAGTCTTGCTTTGGTGGCACGATTTGGTTTTCGGCTGAGATTGCGGTAAACAGGGAAATTGCTAGTAAAAATTTTTTCATGAAATTTCCTCAGGCACATTTTTAGATTTTTCATATTTGCTTAATAATGGATAAAACACCAAAAAATGTACAAAGTAATAGGCAGTTGCAATTCTTCCCATCCATAAATACAAACCCTCAGGTGGTTTGGCACCGACCCAACCAAGGACCAATGCATTAATGGCCATTACCCAAAATAGCTTTTTAAAAATTGGGCGATAACGCCCGCTGCGAATTGGGTGTGTATCAAGCCATGGAATTACGGCAAGAGTAATCACCGCACCAAACATGGCAAGTACCCCACCTAACTTACTAGGAACTGAGCGCAAAATTGCATAAAATGGCAAAAAATACCATTCTGGGACAATATGTGGTGGCGTAACCAATGGATTGGCTTGGATATAATTATCTGGTTCACCAAAAAAGTTAGGGGCAAAAAATACAAAAAATGCATAAATTGTTAAAAATACCCCAAGACCGAATAGGTCTTTAATAGTGTAATAGGGGTGAAATGGAATTTTATCTTTCTTTTTAGCATCAAGCCCGGTGGGATTATTTGAACCAAATTGATGCAAGCTAACCATGTGTAAAAGCACTACTCCAACAATCATAAATGGCAACAGATAATGCAGTGCAAAAAAACGATTAAGAGTTGGGTTATCTACGGAAAAACCACCCCATAGCCATTGCACTATACTTTCTCCCATGGGAAAAGCAGAAAATAAGTTAGTGATAACGGTTGCTCCCCAAAAACTCATTTGTCCCCAAGGAAGTACGTAACCCATGAATGCTGTAGCCATCATCAATAGTAAAATTACGACTCCTAAAATCCATAATAATTCTCTGGGATTTTTATAAGAACCATAGTATAGGCCGCGAAAAATGTGCAGATAGACAACAATGAAAAACATTGAGGCACCATTCATGTGAATATAGCGAATTAACCAACCGCTGTTGACTTCGCGCATAATGCGTTCAACGCTGTCAAAAGCTTTATCAACATGAGGCACATAATGCATGGCCAAAAAAATTCCGCTTAAAATCATAATCACCAAGGTTATTCCAGCGAGAGAGCCAAAATTCCATAGGTAATTTAAATTTTTAGGGGTTGGGTAATCTTTTAATTCTTTGCGAAATAAGGTGATAACGGGTAGACGATAATCAATCCACTCAAGTATTTTCATAAATTTTTATCCAATTTTTAGAACGGTATTGTTATTTAAGAATTCGTAGACAGGTATATCAAGGTTGCGAGGTGCTGGCCCTTCAACAATGCGACCAGATGTATCATAACGGGAACCATGACAGGCGCATAGCCAGCCATTTTCAGCTGGAGCCATGTTTTTTCTTTCAGTAGGTACACACCCTAAATGGGTACAGATACCAATTACGACCAGCCATTCAGGATTTTTTCCAAAACGTTCTTGATCAGTTTGTGGGTCAGGTAGTGATTTAAGCGGGACTGTTTGGGCGGCTTTAATTTCTTCTGCGCTACGACGTTTAATAAATATTGGTTTGCCACGCCACATAACGGTTAAGCTTTGGCCTGTTTGTAATTTTGAAATATCAACTTCAACACTTGCAATGGCCATAACATCCGCAGCAGGATTCATGCTATTCACAAATGGCCAAGCAGCAGCACATACCCCAATTACACCAACTGAAGTAGCGCTTAATTTTAAAAAATCACGTCGACTTTGGTTACAGTAAACATCTTGATCATTAGATGGGGGGGTGTCGTCCATAAGGGAGGTTTGTATAATTAATATGAGGCCTGTGGCATTTTCCCAAAAAAAACCAGATAAATCAACCTATTCAATAGTTAGTGTGTGAGTTCATATTGATTGCGCCATTGCTGAAACATTAACAAGCACCAAAGCTTATATTGGTTATTATGTGACTTTTTTTGATGATTATTCCAAACAAGATCAATGGTTTGACTGTCTATGCCAAACTCATCTAGTGGCGTTTTGTAAAGCAAATCATAAGCCCAATCTTTTAAATCTGTGCGAAGCCAGGTATCAATTGGAACTCCAAACCCCATTTTCGGTCGATCAAATAATACATTGGGAACGTATGTTTTTAAAATTTCTCTCAAAATCCATTTTCCTGTGCCATTACGTAATTTTAAATGCTGCGGCAATTGCCAAGCCAAGGAAACCAAACGGTGATCAAGTAAAGGAACTCGAGCTTCAAGACTTACCGCCATGCTAGCCCTATCAACCTTAGTCAAAATATCGCCAGGGAGATATGTTAACATATCCCAATATTGAAAGTTTTCAATACTATCTTTCAAATCACCATGCGCAGGAAAATTATGCCTTTTTCCAATCTCCCAGTGGTTAACCAACATGCGGTAACAATCACCTAGATCTTTACTTTCAAATAATCGAATACCTCTTTCGACTTTATCAGACAATTGCTTAGGCAAACCTGGTAGTTTTTCTAAAACTTGCCATATTCCTTGTGGCACGTACCTTAAACCAGGCAACATTTTTTGCATAAAAATAGGCAAAGAATTTTTAATTTTCCACAGTTTTTGGCCAAAAGTGTAACGATTATAACCACAAAAAAGCTCGTCTCCACCATCGCCTGAAAGGCTTACGGTTACATGCTCTCTTGCCATTTTAGATACTAAGTAAGTTGGAATTTGTGAAACATCAGCAAATGGTTCGTCGTATATAGTGGCAAGTTGCGGAATCACTGCTTGCGCATCTTTCGATGACAAATAAAGTTCATGATGATCAGTGCCTAAATGGCTAGCAATAGCTTTGGCAAAAGGGGCCTCATTGTAATCTGGAATATCAAACCCAATTGAAAAAGTTTTTATACGCTCAACTGATTGAGACTGCATTAGCGCAACGACTAAAGAACTATCAATACCGCCAGAAAGAAATGCCCCCAGCGGAACATCTGCTTGGCAACGGCGTTTTACAGCATCTTTTAATAGGTCGTGGGTTGCTTCAATCCACATAGCATCAGTTTTATCAGACTGTAAATGTTTAGCGCTACTAATTTCAGATGCAATATCCCAATAAGCGTTAGTTTCATATTCTCCATTTGCCTTTAAATGCACCATCGTTCCGGGTTTAACTTTTTGCAACCCTTCAAATATGCAAGTGTTTTCAGGCACATAACCAAATTGAAAAAATTCACTAGCAGCATCAGTTTTAAGCTTTTTAACAAAAGCTGGGTGTGGCATTAGGCTTTT
>CANMNU010000041.1 GCA_947499175.1 Alphaproteobacteria bacterium | reverse complement strand
ATTCTGCGCAAAAATCATCCAGCAAAACAAATAAGTCTGTGATATCTTTCTTCATGGAAGGCCGTTTATTAAATCAATAGCTAATCTTAGCTAAAACTGCCTTCTAACTCTCGCAAATACTCACTTCTAATCCAGAATTGGGGTTTTGAATTAAAACGAACCAGTGAGCTAAATTCACAGTTAGCTAAAAAAGTTAGCGAGGGTGAAAAAATTAGCCTTTTCGAGGGCACAATAGAATTTGAAATAGAACAAACATAGCTGTAATAATTGCAGAAATGGGATTATTTATTTTCTAAAGAACTTATGCAATCAATAATTTGCTAATGTGAATCAAAAGATTTTTTATGTTGATTTTTATGCATTTTAAACCTTAGCTGTTTCAGTAATATATTGTAACCATTGTCTTGCAACTTTTTCCAGTAAACTATTTTGTTTACTACGATTAAGCAGTTCTTCAAATGGCATACTGGAAAGTGGTAACTCTTGATTTTTACAACAAAAAACTGAACCTGATTCGGTCGTTACTAAACATTGCCCACATATGCCTTGCATCATGCATTGCATTGGAATATTAACATTAGCAATTGTTTTCAGTGAAGATTTCAATGATGCTTGAATTTTTTGTAAATGGGTGCTTATTGCTTGTTGCATTCCAGTTGATCCCATTACAAAAAGATAATCTATTTTTTTTAAAATTTCCTGATTTTTCAAATTATCTAAACCATCCAAAACGTTACCTTTGTTAAAATCATCAGCACAATACCAAAATAGGTGATCAGCTGTATTTTCAATTTCTTTAACAAAATTACGTTCAGTGCTTAAGCGGTATCCTGCAATCCAAAATACAGTATTTCCATTTTCTTTTAAACTTTGCGCTAAATGTAGTAATGCAAGGTTAAAATGTCCACCACCAATTAATAAAACATTTTTATTAACTGGAATTTCTGTTGGGGTGCCAGTTGGGCCCATTAAACTAACTTTTTCTTTTGGCTTTAGGTATTGAGCTATTAACGACGAACTGCCAATTTCAACAATAACAAAAGTAATTAAGCCATTTTGTTTATCAACCTTTACAGGCGTAAGGGCAATAGCTTCCATAGCTAATTTAGTATTTTGCACAACAGTTGCGTAAGACTCAAAATTTTGTAAACGATAGAATTGCCCAGGTTGAAATGCATTTGCAGCAATAGGGGCTTTAATTTCAAGCTGCACTAAATTTGGCGCTATTCTTGTGACGGTTACAACTTCTGCACTAAATGAAAAGTCAGATTTTAAAACTGGCAATTTTTCCTGCAACTTTGCACCAATTGCTTTATAGCCGTACTTAGCGCTGGCAATAGCTTTAACAACACTACCTGCATAATTTGGATTAGCATCACCAAAATAGAAAAATGGCTTACTAGCAACTTCGTGTGATGTCCCAATTGCCATAATAATGGTGCTTGCTTCAATAAATTCTTTGCATTCACCTCTTTTAACCCAAAGACCTTTAGCCCAACCAAACTCATTAGCCTCTATACTTAAAGGGATGACTTCGTCTTCAAAAACAATTCCTTCTTCTAATGCTTTTTCAATTTCTTCATGGTTCAATTTGTAGCTTGGGGCCTTTGTAATTGTATCGCGGTAAATTAGCCGAACATCGACTTCATCACAACTGAGTAATTTTTCAGCGACTATATGGTCACATGGCGTCCACCATTTTTTAAATTCATTACCATAAATTTCTAATAATTTGGTATAGCGCTTACGAAATTTTTTAACTTGTTCTTTGTAATACGCTTTAGCTTCCGTAGCCGTATCAATTGCAGTTAAACCTCCACCAATTACAATAATTGGTCCAAGTATTTGTAAATTAGCAAGTGAATCATTTTTGGATGCCCCTGTTAATTGCAAAGCCATAAGAAAATCACTGGCAAGCCTAACGCCTGGAAGTGATGAACCTTTCATAGAAGCTATTTTAGGTTCACCAGCGCCAGTACAAATTGCCACAGTATCAAAACCTAATGATTGGTAGTTAGTGTCTGTAACTTGTGACCCATAACGTGTTGAGCCAATGAATTTTATATTTTCTCTACGTTCAAGAATTAATCTCAAAACTTTTAGATAATTCTTATTCCACCTAACTGTAATGCCATATTCTGCAACACCACCAAAACCACTTAAAGTACGTTGGTCTAATTTTTCGTATAAAATATTAATATCTTTAATAAGTAAAGGTTGTAAAAGTTCAGGTGGTAACGGTTCAAGTTTTACCCCATCAATCCCAACTACTTTATGTCCATCTCGACTAAGATAGTGAGACAAACTAAACCCAGCAGGACCAAGACCTACAACAAGCACTTGATAGTTACTATCTTTTTTAGGCAAAGGTTGAGTGAAATCTAGGGGGTTCCAGCGTGTTAGAAGGCTATAAATTTCAAAACCAAATGGTAAATCTAACACGGAATTTAAAATATTGGTTTCAACCCCTGGAGTGTTAACAGGGTCTTGTTTTTGAAAAATGCAGGATTTCATACAGTCATTACAGATACGATGTCCGGTAACGGCAACCATTGGGTTATCAATCATCACAACGGCTAGGGCAGCAAGATTTAGCTCATCCCTTTTAAGCTCATGCATTTGTGAAATTTTTTGGTCTAATGGACAGCCAGCTTTTTTAATAGTGGGCAAACCTTTTCGGCAACTGTCCTTACCCTGGTTGTGGCATAAAATACAGTAATGAGATTCATCACAAGCTTTGGAATTAGTAAAACCAGGATCAGTTAATTCAAAACCATTACGTGTTCTAGGGGTTTTAGTTACATAACCATGATGTGTTTTTTCTACATTGCGTAGCACAAAATTAATATCAATTTTTTTGGATACTTTAAATAACTCTGTGGATTGTTTGGAGTGTACAGCCCATGCAGCATATTTTGCTAAATTTTCTAAACTAGGCTTGTTGTTTTCTAAAGCATCGAGCGCTTCCTTAGCAAAAGTTGCATCATCTTTAAATTCATATAATTTTTCCCAACTAGGATCTATATCTACAAATTGTTTTAGAGCATAACGCTGCACAAATTGACGTTTTGCGTATGCAATCAAGCTAAAAGTTGAGCCTTGTGAATAGATTTCATTAAGTTTGGAATCTAGTGAAAATTTTTGACTTAAAAAGGATTCTAGCAATTTTGCAAGTTGTATAAGCAATTCGTCATAAACAGAAGGTTCTAAAAATTTTCCATTAAGTGCCTCAGTATATAAATCATGTAATGCTGAGTCTTCTTTTTTTACAAACTGTAAAAACAGGTCATAAACTTTGGCTAAGCCAGTTTGTGTATATAAATCTTCGTATTTCAATTTCATATAAAAAGGGGGCACTTTTGGCACCCCTTCATATTAGCAAATAACAGTTTTTATCTATAGCTTATCATCAGCTAGTTTTCGTTTTGCTGTAGCTGCTGTTACTTTTACTGAAAGTGCTTTTACAGCAAACAACCAAGCAAGGGCAATCACAACGAAGGTTGCAAAGGCAATAGGTGCAATAGCTACTACGTCTTTAGTTGCAAACAGGATTAATAACCAACTTTGCACCATAGCGCCACCAGCTTTACCAGCACGTCCGCCAATAACATCCACTGCTGCCTTACCTTTGGTTTTTAGCTCATCATCTAACGGAATGTAGGCCATTTCCTTGGTTGGGTCGAACAATGTGTATTTAATTGATTTTGAAATCACTACGATTCCCAAACCGATAAACATGGCCGCAGCAATTGCGTGGGTATTAAAGAATTGCAAGAATGGCTCCATTAAACCTTCTGCTAGAATAAAGCAGAAAAACGCACCACCACCAACTAAAATTGCTAATGGAGTAATCATTGCAGCCTTTGACCAGCTTACTTTTCTTAAAATATTATTACCAATTAATAAACCGAACAAAATTGTAATAAAGCCTGTAGCTGTTGATAGCATACCCATATAAAAGTTAAAGTCAGCTTTGTCACCATTACAGAAAAGCTTTAATTGATTTTTCCATTGCACTTCCACTAAGTTAATAGTTACGCCATAGGCCATGATCAATAGGGCAATCAAACCAAGTTCTGGTGATTTAATAATAAGCTTAAAGCTTTCCGCTAAACCTAATTTTTCTTTTTTCTTCTTTGGCACGCCAGCTTCTGCAGGATCAAAGTAAACCTTATCGTTTAATACATTTTGGTGCATCCAGCGGTAAACGTACATGGAAAGTAGACCAAGCGCCACTACAGATGTCATTAACAAATAAAGTGTGTATTGCCATGGGTCTGAGCCTTCAGGAACTAAGTGTGAAATACCAGTTGAACAAAACATTACCAATGGTCCGGAAACCATTAATGCAGCGTTACCAATCACGGCAAACAAACCATAGAAACGTTTTGATTCTCGCAACCTAACTACATGGTTGGCAAACTGCCAAAACATTAGGGCGATCATAGCGCTGCCCCAAATTTCTGATAACACATAGAACAATGAGAATGCCCAGTATGCATAAATATCAATAAAACCACCTAGGGCAGGATATGCCGCATGTAATGCTTGTACTGATTCAACAGATGGGTGCAGTATGTGCAAATTTGGGTAAATTATAAAACCAAAAATACCAAAAAACACAATGAACGGCGTGACTACTGCATAAAATACGTTTTCACGAGATAATGCGTTGGTTAGTTTTGCATACAAAATAACGAATAAAATCGCTGCAGGAGTTACGCAATATGTTTTCAAAAAAGTAATTGCCCCTGCGCCAGCTGCGTTTACAACCAAGGCATCTTTCGTATCACGAAGAACGGTGTAATTGAAAAGTAAGCAAAACATGATAATGCTTAATGGGATAAATTTCTTTAGTTCATGGCTGTGAATTGGCCAAAGTTTAGCGCGCAGTCCTGTAAACTCTGGAGTTTTAGTGTCTGTAGTACTCATTTCTCTTTACCTTAAAATTTGTTAAAACGGCAAAAGCAACCGTACACCCCTTGGGTTTAATCACTTTGACTAAACCCTATAAGCTACAGTCGTGCCATTTGTTTTAAATGATAAGCATTTAAAACAGTTTCTGGTTGACAAATAAGAATACTAAAAAATTTTTCTTCCGTCAATATTTAGCTTTAATTTTGCGATATTTAAAAACACCATTCCAAACAAGATTTTACGTTATTCATCATTAATCGTGATAGAAATTCTCAAAAATATTGATTTTTTCAGGTTCCACATCTAGAAAAACACAAAACTTCATAAATTTTATAGTCTGCCGCACAAAGCAGATACAGCAAAAGTCTATCGGACTTTTTGTTAATTATTTAAACTTTTTTATTAATTATTAAGTTTTAATAGTTATTATTTAATTATTACAAATGAATAGAAAAAAGAAAGGAAACAACATGTTAACTTTAAAAAAAATTTGTGCATTTATGGCCATAGCTTCATGCGCAACCATCTTTTCTTCATCTAATGAAGAGGTAATGCTAGATACAAATGCAGATCGTAACTCCATTACTTTAAAAAAATCAGGAAGTAATGAAATATCCACTACAGAAAACAAGATAATTGGCAGAGATTGCCCCTATCTAATTATCGGAAGGACAGAAAAAGAAGATCAAGTGATTGTTACAACAGCAGCTTGCAGTTTGCTGGCTTTCAATCTTGTAAACGCGTTTTATTCTTTAACTCCAGTTGAATTTGCCGCTGGTTTCTTGGGTGGATATTTAACAGCAGATTTGATAAGCGGAGCTTTCCATATGACTCTAGATAATTTAGATGTGAATTTTGGACCAAAGACCTTAAGATCAATTTCAAAATGTTTTCAAGATCACCATCTTGAGCCTTGGAGAATGAAAATAGATAGCTTTTGGTTTCAGAATATAGAATTGTATACAGCAGGACTAGCTACATTTGCAAGTTCGTGGGTATAGAATTGTATACAGCAGGACTAGCTACATTTGCAAGTTCGTGGGTTATGAGTTGCTATGGTTATGATCTAACTGCCTACTTATTGACCACTACAATGGGGTGGAATATGCTTAGCCAGCTAGCACATGCATGTGCCCATGGAAAATTTAAAGGTAATAAGGTTATTGCATTTTTACAAAATAATGGAATTTTGCTAAGCACTAATCATCATAACAAACATCATAAGCCACCTTATGATAAAAATTTCTGTATTCTTGCTGGTCATATGGAGCCAATGGCTCAGTGTATTTACTCAACAGCAAAAGGGGCTGTAAATTTATGGAAAAGGTTTTTGGGCAAATAATGCTGAAGTGCTTTGTCAAGACTTGGTTTCTGGTAGGCTTTTTCGTAAGAAAAGCCCACTACACTCCTTATGTGTGAAAGGCATGGTAAGGAAACTCTGGACTTAAAATCTTCCATTTTCTATCCTATACCTACGCAATAAAAATTGTACACGAGATTATATGTTAAAAATGATGCAAAAAAACAGTCTTTGCCTTCATAATCTTAAGTTTAGGATTTGTCAATGCGTCTGATGCTCAAGATCCAATAGAAGCTAATAAACACCCTAAAAAGTTAGGTATACAACAATCCATTATCTTGTCAAACCAACGATATCGGCTCGGTTGCGATTAAAAGTGAGACTCGCTCTAGAAAATTTTAGTAAAATATAATACTAATTATAGCAATAATAAACGTATCATCCACCAGGCCCCATGTCACCCGACCAAATACTAGCAACCCTCTTAAAGCACCCAGCCTTACTGAATCGAGTTGGGCACATTTTAGAGATAATAGACAACAAAGATGGCCACACGACGCTAGCTGATGACGCGCAAGATTGCGTAATCAAAGAACTGCGGGAGTTTGGCAATGAATTGCTGTCGGAATGGGCTAAAACAGAGAATAAAAAAGCCGAAGCAACCCTTTTAAACAGTGGAGTTGCAGTTAATAAGAAGTCTAAAAAAATTGTTCTGGCATAGTACATACGGTGCAATCGCAGTAATAGAGCAAGTTTTTTATCAAAAGAGACTTAAGAAAAATATCCGAGCTTTCTCCTCATCATCAGGGGTAAGTTGTCGAGGTTATTCTCGAGCCCTATCAAGAGCTATCACCGATTTTGGTAGTGACAATGCCTTTGGTAAGGTTGAGTTTAAATTAAAAGAACACTATGGAATTGAGGTGCCAACGAGTAGCTCTCGGATTATAACTTAACATCATGCTCATAACATTTATGAACAAGAACAGCAGGATGACGTTCACATCTGCGCCAATCCCCAAGCCATTATCTTGGCAGAGACTGATGGTAGTATGATTCTGATTGTAAAGTGCTCTCCAAAACCTGATGGAGTAGAAAAGTTTGATGCCAGAAAACATAAAACCCATTTCTGGAGAGAAACCAGATTAAGCTTGGCACGCGCAGTAAGTTCGGTCACGCCTGTTTTTGCAGCTACATTAGATTCTGTAGATAAGGTTGGCAGGCAACTTAAGAGTTGCGTTAATAAAGTTGGGTGCAATGAAAAAACCAGAATTCATTGTGTAGGTGATGGTGCACCGTGGATTGCGAATCAGGTGGAAGAACAGTTTGGCACCCAAGCGACCTATTTGGTTGATTTTTACCATGTCTGTGAATATTTATGCGCAGCTGCCTCTAAATGTGGTGGAAAGGAATGGGTAGAAAAGCGAAAAACTGACTTGAAATCAGGGTTTTTGGAGAATGTATTACAATCACTCAAACAGCATATTGAGTGTGAGAGTGTTGAGGACAGCGATGCTACCGGTATTTAGCAAATAGGCGCAATCAATTGGACTATCAAAGGACAATTAAGGATGGGTTGCCAATAGGTTCAGGAGAGGCGGAAAGTGCTCACCGTTACGTGATACAAAGTCGGCTTAAGCTATCTGGAGCTTGGTGGAAAGAGGTGAATGCAGCGGATATGTTGGCGTTACGTATCAATAAAGCTAATCGAAATTGGGAGAAATATTGGCTGACACAAAAAGTAGCTTAAATCACTTGAGTCTCACTTTTAATCCCACCCTATCGGCTCTGTCTTCAACTACAAGTTTTTTTCGCAATTTGTGTGGGCAAAGAGAGTTTTTATTTAGGGCCCATTTCAGCAAGATAGAAAAAATGAGCTAACCTGCTTTGAAGTATGATTATAATTGATATGGCTACTTAGCTCATTGTAAAAATTTCATACCCAGTATCAGTCACACCGATACTATGTTCCCATTGAGCAGAAAGAGACATATCACGAGTAACTGCTGTCCATCCGTCTTCTAGAATTTTAACTCCATATTTGCCAGCATTGATCATCGGCTCAATTGTAAAAAACATACCTTTTTTGAGCTCTAGCCCATGTCCAGATTTTCCGTAATGAACAACACTTGGAGCGACATGAAAAACACGGCCAATACCATGCCCACAAAAATCACGCACTACAGAAAAATTATTAGCCTCAGCATATTTTTGAATAGCATTTCCAATATCACCAAGGGTAGCTCCAGGTCTTACTACTTCTATGCCGCGCATCATAGCTTCATAAGTTACATCAATAAGCTTGCGACCTCGCACGCCAACTTTGCCAACGCCAAACATTCTGCTGGTATCGCCATGCCAACCATCAACAATGACAGTAACGTCTATATTGATAATATCACCTTCTTGGAGTTTTTTAGGACCAGGAATGCCATGGCAAACTACATGATTAACTGAAGTACAAATTGACTTAGGATAACCACGATACCCAAGAGGAGCCGGAACAGCACCAGCACTAATAATAAAATTATGACATAACGTGTCAAGCTCTAGAGTTGAAATGCCAGCTTTCACAAAAGGTGTAATATAATCTAGAGTTTGAGAGGCAAGCTTTCCAGCCTTACGCATACTTGAAAAATCAGCCTCGTTATGAATGGTAATATTGTGCTCATCTTCTTCATGATTATGGTCATGCTGACAATGCTCACCGTGGACATGATGACTTGGATTAATCATAAAATTCCCTATAAATACAGTTTTACAAATCTACCACTACAAAAAAAGGGGCTTTCGCCCCTCATTATTTAAGACTACAAACAAAATAAATACTAACGTGAGTAGAATTCTATCACTAAGTGTGGCTCCATTTGCACAGGATAAGGAACATCAGCAAGCTTAGGACCACGAATGTACTTACCTTTTTGTGCTTTTTGGTCAACGTCTAAATACTCAGGAATGTCGCGTTCAGCCAGCTCTGCCGCCATTAAAACATTCACATTTTCTTTCATGCTAGGCATGATTGAAATTTCATCACCATCTTTTACAAGATATGAAGGAATGTTTACCCGTTTACCATTAACAGTTATATGCCCGTGGTTAACAATTTGTCGTGCAGCAAAAACTGTAGCAACGAATTTCATTCTGTATACAACTGCATCCAAACGACGCTCTAGTAACTCGATTAAATTCTCCGAGGTATCACCACGGCGACGAATTGCTTCTTGATAGAAACGACGGAACTGACGTTCACTAATATTACCATAGTAACCCTTTAGTTTTTGCTTAGCACGCAACTGAACACCATAGTCTGAAGGCTTACTGCGCTGCTGACCGTGCTGTCCAGGACCATAGTTACGTGTATTGAATGGGCTTTTTGCTCTACCCCAAAGGTTTACGCCCAAACGGCGATCAATCTTGTGTTTAGCGGAAACGCGTTTAGTCATCGATGCTAAGTCCTATTATAAAAAATTACTAAAAGTAATATTTTTTAGCCTGGATTCAACACCCTTGTCAATAAAAACTTAAAAAATTGTCAGGGCCACCTCATTAAAAAGTCTATTGGCAAACATGTAACCAAGAATTAAGCCAACGACCCTACTGTAAAATTTGACTAAAATGTTATAGAAACAGGTATTAACTCTTAAACAGAAGCAATACCGAATGCAAGAAGCGCATAAAGGATTTTTAGATTATTTCCAAGACCTTCCAGACCCAAGAATTGATAGAAAGAAGCTGCACAGAGTAGATGAAATCCTGTTATTAACGTTAACTGCGGTAATCTGTGGAGCTGAAGGTTGGCAAGACATAGAGCTGTTTGGACAACAAAAGCTAGGTTATTTACGAAAGTTTTTACCATATGCTAATGGAGTCCCCAGTGATGATACCTTACGAAGGTTGTTTAGAAGAATAAATCCGCAAGAGTTTCAAAAGCGTTTTACGGTCTGGGCTGAGAACTTAAAAACAGAGGTGCAAAGGTTAATTTCTATAGATGGCAAAGTCTCACGCCATAGTTTTGATGGTTACAAAAGTCCGTTATATACAGTGAGCGCCTTTGCTAGTGAAGCTAGATTAGTTCTTTCTCAAACTAAGGTTAGCGATAAATCGAACGAGATTACAGCAATCCCAGAACTCTTAGATTTACTGGATATCAGTGGTGCGATTGTGACAATTGATGCCATGGGATGCCAACGTGAAATTGCAGGGCAAATTATAGAATCTAAAGCCGATT
>CANMNU010000040.1 GCA_947499175.1 Alphaproteobacteria bacterium | reverse complement strand
CGTAGGAACGACTCATAAATACACTAAAAAAGCTTGAACAACACCAATTGCTGATAACGCAGGTACAGCTGTGATTGTTGGAACAAAATTAAGCTTCTAATTTCTTTCTTTTATGTTCCAAAACCCGCCTTTATGGCGGGTTTTTTTGTGCGCAAAATTTTAATAATTATTTTAATCTCTTTGTATAGCCTATCACATATAGCTTACCACCCATAAAATGACAAAGATTTTACACTGGATCACCACGCCCCTACGGGTCTCGTGATGACGGTTTTCTGCGTCTTTGCGAGCAAGCTTTGCTTGCGCGGCAATCCAAGCCGCAACGTACTCAATTTATAATTAGTAAGCTATATAATTTGATCCTGCGAAATTTGATCCCTGATCTGCTGCGCGAAACACGCCTTGTCGTCCCTGCCGAGGACTTTAGCCCGAGTGCTGGGAACCATAAAAAAGCATAATACTTTTATAAACAGTGTGCTATAAAAACTCTTTAAATTTTTCCAAAGCTTCAGGCATGTTTTTTCTGCCAAACCCTACACGAAAATGGCTACTTTCATGGTTATAAATTGATGCTGGCATTAGTAGAACTCCTTTCTCTCTTACTAATTTTTCACAAAAATTTTCTATTGCTTCATGTCCTTTATATTTTACAAACCCAACACACCCGCCTTGTGGTTTTACCCATTCAAATAGATTTTGATGTTCTTTTATGAATACATCTAATAATTTTAAATTTTCAGTTACAATTTTGTTGTTTCTAAAAAGTATTTTGTCCCTATTTTTTAAGGCAATTAGGCTAATAATTTCTGCCGGCGCGCTATTGCAAATTGAAGTATAATGTTTCATTTGCTCTATTTTTTTAAGCAACTCTTTATTGTGGCAAGCAATCCAGCCAACACGAAGTCCTGCCATTCCAAAGGCTTTGCTCATTACCCCTAGTAATAAAGCTTTTGTGTAAATTTCAGCAGCCGGCTGTGCCCATCCTTCGTCTGGAGTTCCTAGTAAGCGATAAACCTCATCAGAAAATAGCCATAAGTCATGCACTGCACATAAAGCGACTAAATCCTTCAATTCTTGTTGTGATATTACCTGACCAGTTGGGTTGTGGGGAAAATTGATAGCTATACATTTTGTATTTTGCTTAATTGCGTTTTTGATTTCACCTAAATCAATGCGCCAGTTGTTTTCTTCACGCAAAGCAACCTCGGTAATTTGTGCACCCTTCATTTTGGGTATTTCATATAATGACTGGTAACATGGTGTCAGCACAATAAAATGGTCACCAGGCTCTGCAATAGTATGAAGAGCACAAAATATGCCGTCCTCAGCTCCTGCAAAGCATAATATGTTACTTGCATTTAATGTAGGATATAGGCTTTTTGCAATTTCTTCGCGTAACATTGGTAAGCCGGTGGCTTCTGTGTAGCTTAATTTTAAGTTATCCCATAAAGATTTTTCATTTAGTTCAGCCATATTTATAATTTCTTGCATGCTAAAACTTTCAGCATCTGAGCAACACAGTAAATATGGTGCGCAAAATTCATATTTAGACAGGTATTCTTCCAGTTTAAAAACACTTACGCTCATTAATTTCTCCATTCTTTTAAATATTTAAATACAGTGGCACGCCCCAAGCCTAAGTAGTTTTTCTTGCCAATCATTTTTGAATAAACTATTTGGTTGCTTTTCTTGATTAAAGTTTAAAAATAGCTTTCTCAAATTTTTCTGTGTTTAATTTGAGTGTAGCTTACCATCCATAAAATGATAAGATTTTACACTGGATCACCACGCCCCTATGGGTCTCGTGATGACGGTTTTCTGCGTCTTTGTGAGCAAGATTTGCTTGCGTGGCAATCCAAGCCGCAACGTACTCAATTTATAATTAGTAAGCTATATGCCTCTCAAGCTGACGCTTCGCTTGTTTATTGCCCAAAGCCGATGATTCTTTCAAAAGCTCAATGCCTTTATCCCCATCTATTTTAACATCTTTGTAACCATATAACATCCAAGTTCCATAGTACCTAAGAAGATGAGAAAGATTAATTTTTGCCTTTTCATTTCCTAAGGTAGCAGCCTTTCTCAAAAGCTCAATGCCTTTATCTCTATCTGTTGCAACACCTCTGTCACCAAGAAAAATCAAACTTCCATAGTATCCAAGAAAAATAGGAAGATTAATTTTTGCAAATTCATCATCTAAATCTGCAATTTCTTTGAATAACTTAATTGCTTTTGGCATATATTTTTCTTTATCTTTTTGTGTATCTTTTTGCATATCGTACTCTTTAGAAGAAAGAATGCGCTCAAAAAGTGTTGCAGCAAAAATATCTCTATTATCAATTAAAAACTTTAATTCATTCTCCTGGAAAACATTAGTTACCTGCCGCAAGCTTTTTGTCATTCTCATTTTATAAAAAAGGCTGGCTCTATATTTATAAATATCTAATAAACTTTTTTCAGAAACTTTAGCATAAGGATGTTTCAGTGTTTGCATTAATACATGCTTAACCTCTCTGGTTAACCAGATATACCTTGTGGTCTTTCCTTCTGTAAAACTACACGTTAATTCGTCAAAGCATTCGTTGTATGGATATTCCAAAACCAAAGTTTGTGGTTTGAGTGATAATTTTTCTGTTATTTCAGGTAAGGAAAGTTCAGCAACCGTTGAACGGCACAACAGAGCTCCCTTAGTTTCAAATTTTTGTATTGCATATGTCTTCAAATTAGACAAAGTATCTTTTTTATCTTCATCAATAGCAATAGATTTAAACCCACTATACCCATGCACAGTCCACCCCCTATCCTCACCATTGAACATTTCACTACAAATTGTTCTAAGGGTTATCTTTGGTGCAAACATGCTAAACACATCATGCGCCAGTGCAATTGTTTTGGAATTTTGTAAAAAACTATCTATGGCTAGCTCTAAGGTTTTAACCAAAGGCTCTTTTGTCCAAGTTTTGGCGTGCGCTTTGACACCATCGATAAACTTTGAATTTATTGGCTGATCTGCTTTAACTTCTGACCACTGGTGTAGCAGGTCTTCATTACCCATGGCTTCGGTTGCCAAAGTATCAATCGTTAAAACAGCAGCAAGATGGGCCTGATGGTACGGTGATAAATTACCTACCTCATTAGTGTCTACCCCATAAAATCTTGGCAAAATATCTTTTGCACCACTAAATTTATGACGAGTGCGGGTGATGGAATAAATCAACTCAGCTTGTTCCTCCACAGTCGCCTGTCTTGAAGAAAGGCCATACTTACCACCGATGGTTGCTGAAATTTCCAAAGAAAATTCCTTAAAAGCATCCGAATTCATCAAACAATCCGCTTTGTTACGCTCAACCTCTAAGGTTCTAAGCCAAGTCATGCCTCCCATATTCTTAGGTTTTGCAAGCGATTGGTAATTATATGAAAATACCGGAGACGAGTCATCCGAACCATCCATAGCTTGCAAGTCAACAGATAAGCCCACTATAGTCAAGCCATAAATTATTAATAATCTGAGAGAAAAATTTGTAGACATGAGACTTCTCTAAAATGTATACGCTGTTCTTTGATAACCCAATTTTATCAACAATTTCAAGTAATGGGGAAAACTCTAGAAACAACGTAATCCAATCTATTTCTAGAGTTTAGATATTTGGGTTGTGAAAAATAAAAATTTTTAACCCTAATTTCTGCTTAGTGTTGTCTGTCAATAAATAATAGATTTTAAAGTCTATATTTAGAACTTTACCCCATACCAAAAATATTTTTAAATGGCGACATGGGCTATGATTTATATTTTTAAATTTTTGTAATTTTTAAAATAATACTTATATGCCTATTATAATAACAATTTAAGGAATTAAAATGGTAAAATTACTTTTAATTTTTGTTTTTGGATTTTTTTATATCTATGCTGTAGAAAAACATGGTGATCATTATCTTGAATGGCTGAATACAAGCTCTTTTCAGGAATTTTCTGCCCGAAAAACTGGTTATGTTACTTTTGATGAAAATAACAAACCTTCTTTTCTTGAGTTTAATAGTGACCAAGATATTCAGCTGGTTAGTTCGTTTTGTCCAGTAAGTTGTTGTTTAAATAACAAGAAGCCTGATAAGTCATTTTTGAATCGTGCAATGTGGAGTAGAGTTCTCAGGGGTGACTCAGGTGGCTTTGTTTCGGTTTCTTCTCCAGAAGTTTCTTCTGTTGCTGATGTTTTTGAAGTATGGGAACGTTATGTTGCTCCACAATCTGACTATGTTTACGGGGTTAATTTTTTAGGGCATATTTCGCTTAAAAAGGAGCCACAAAATTTTGTCGAATTTTATTCAGCAAATAAATGGGAGAAAAATTTCCCCCAAATTTTAGAGAATGCTGTTTTAAAAAAAGCACCATTTTTATTTTTTAATGCTAAAGATAATGATAATGATGAAGAAAACCAATATATGTTTGATTGTTTTCTAGGCAGTGGTGTACAGGGAATTGTTGCTAGGGCTTTTAAAATTAATGATCCCAGCTGTGTTATTGCTGTAAAAATGTTTGGATTTAGATTAGATGATAGTTTTGGTACGATAATCGATATTATCGCTAATGAAATTATAGGTCGCAAAATTGCTAATAAGAACATGACTTCGCAACTATTGTATCCAAAATCGCAATCTATTTGTGGTAGGGAGTCATTAATAATGGAATATATTGATGGTTGCACACTTAAGGAGTTTTATAAAAAAAATCCAAACTTATCAAAAGAGCAGACTGATTATTTTGAAAAAAATTTAAAATTAGTATTGCCAACGCATGATCTTACAGATACAAATGTGATGGTTAGATTGAATAAAGAGAGCGGATTGTACGATATAGTACAAATTGATTTGGCCTTATTGCAATTATGAAAAGCTTGATTTTAAAATCATCTTGGATTGATACGCCTCTTGGGCCCATGACTGCAATTGGTGATGAGGAATATCTCTATTTGTTAGAGTTTGCTGACAGGCGTGGGCTAGAGCGAGAGGAAGGAAGGCTCAGAATTAAAACTAAGGCAGCCATTGTCCCAGGTTTAACTGATCCTATCAGATCAATTGAAGCTGAGCTTAAATCTTACTTTAATGGGGTGCTAACGAAATTTAAGACTCCCTTGCTGTTTTTTGGAAGTCCATTTCAAAAGCTAGTTTGGGACGAGCTTATACGCATTCCTTATGGCCAGACAAGAAGCTACCTTGAGCAAGCTGAACTCATTAAAAAACCCACAGCCTATAGAGCTGTCGCAAACGCTAATGGTGCAAATCAACTAGCTATTGTTGTTCCGTGCCATCGTATTATCAATAGTAATGGTGCTCTTGGTGGATATGGCGGAGGGATCACACGTAAACAATGGCTGATTGACCATGAAAAAAATATTCTTCATAAGTCTAATGAGCGCTAATTAAAAAAATATCACCCCACTTTTTTAACCTGTAATTGTGTGCGAATGTGTAGTTCTTTTAATCGTTCTGGTTCAACAACGGAAGGTGCTTGCATCAACAAGTCCAGCCCTTGCTGGTTAAGTGGAAAGGCAATTATTTCACGAATATTGGGCTCATCTGCCAGTAACATTACTATGCGGTCAACTCCAGGGGCGCAACCACCATGGGGAGGGGCGCCATACTTAAAGGCATTTAATAATCCACCAAAGCGTTCTTCAACATCAGACTGGCTGTAACCTGCAATTTCAAATGCACGGTACATTACCTCTGGTAGGTGGTTACGAATTGCCCCGCTGCAAAGCTCAATACCATTACAAACGATATCATATTGGAAAGCCTTAATATCTAAAGGATTAATCGTGTTAAGTGTTTCAAGCCCGCCTTGTGGCATGGAAAATGGATTGTGGGAAAAATCAATTTTGCCTGTGTCTTCATCTTGTTCGTACATTGGGAAATCAATAATCCAACAAAACTTAAATTGATCCTTGGCGATTAAGTCAAGTTCTTGGGCAATTTTGGTACGGGCAAGGCCAGCGTTTTTAGCGGCTTTTAGTGATTTTAAATCGCACACAAAAAATACGCTTGAGCCAACGCCAATATTGCAAATATCTTGCAACTGTTGCAATTTGTCGGCATTTAAAAACTTGGCGATGGGTCCTTTTGCGCCTTCTTGTGCGAAATTTATATAACCAAGTCCTGGCATTCCAGCTTCTTGAGCCCATGAATTTAATTTATCAAAAAAGCTACGTGCTTGGCCTGCCGTATTGGGCACGCCAATAGCACGGACATATCCACCATTTGCTACAACTTTGGCAAAAACACTAAAGTCAGAATCTTTGAAAACTTCTGATACATCACTAATTAATAAAGGGTTGCGCAGGTCTGGTTTATCGCTTCCATATTTTAGCATTGCATCATCAAAGGTAATGCGGGGGTAGGGGTAATCGCTTACTGTTTTACCATCGGCAAACTCTTGAAAGACACCTGTTAGAACTGGCTCTATGGCATTAAAAACATCGTCTTGGGTAACAAATGACATTTCAACATCGAGCTGATAAAATTCCCCCGGTGATCTGTCTGCTCTGGCATCTTCATCACGAAAACATGGGGCAATTTGAAAATACCTATCAAACCCAGCAACCATCAATAGCTGCTTAAATTGTTGTGGTGCCTGGGGTAGGGCATAAAAATGGCCAGGGTGAATACGGCTTGGCACCAAAAAGTCACGGGCACCTTCTGGAGATGATGAAGTTAAAATTGGTGTTTGATATTCCAAAAATCCTTGGTCTATCATGCGATTGCGAATTGAACTAATAATTTTTGAGCGCAACACAATGTTTTTGTGCAATTTTTCGCGGCGTAAATCTAGGAATCTGTAGGTAAGGCGCGTTTCTTCTGGAAAATCTGTATCAGCATTAATTTGTAAAGGCAGCATATCAGCTACGGACTGCACAGTTGCGCTGGTGATGACTATTTCAATTGCACCAGTTGGCATTTTATCGTTGCTAGTTTCACCACTTCTTTTTACAAATTCACCGTCAAAGGTTACGACTGTTTCATTTTTTAAGCCTTCAACAATCTTAAAAGCGTCAGATCCATTTTCAAGTACACACTGGGTAAGGCCATAATGATCACGCAAATCTACAAAAACTAGGTTGCCATGGTCACGCTTGCGGTGTACCCAGCCTGAAATGCGAACCTGCTTACCAACATGAGCTTCGCGCAGCTCTCCACAGGTGTGAGTGCGGTAAATACTTGATAAAAGTGATTTTTCCATAACTTATCTTTTTAAATATTTACCTTTATTTATACAGAATTTTAACGTCTTTGCACAAGGTTGAGTATGGAGTTGAAATAATAAAATGATTAATTTTACAAATTATTTTTTTTCGTGGGCAGATTTGCCTAATGACATTAGTGCCAGTGCGCCAATTAGCGCAATATAAATACCTGGCGCAATTGTTGAATTTGTATAATACCAAAGGGCCATCCCCACTGTTGGGAAAGTTCTGCCAATTGTTTCTGAACCAATTGCATATCCAATTGCAGTGGTTTTGTAGCGATTGTTGGTTGGGAATTCTTCCATATACCAGCGGTGCATAGGTATACAAAATGCTACTCCAAGGGTGATCATGAGAATTCGCGCTATACAAATTCCAATAAATTCTAGGTGAGGTAATAACAAAAACAGTGTTGGAATCAAGATTATGGAGGTGGTTATGATTTTTTTGAGCAAAGGCTTACAGTCTAATATCCTAAATAAGCGCCCCAATATTATTAGCAAACTTAAGTCAAAAATTATTAATGCTGCATTAGATGCCATGATTTTGGCTATAGGTGTTTTTGTTAGTAGTGCGGATAAACTATTAAAAAATAAGAATGATGCTGAATATAAAACATAAGAAAAACCAGAAACGAAAGCTACCCTAAAAATACCGTTCCAATTATGCTTTGTATTTTTGGTTGTAGGTTTTGGCAAAAATTTTGGGATTTGTTGTTTTCTTAGCCACCACCCTGATGCACTTGTGATTAGTGAGCCATAAAATGGCCATTTCCAGTATAATTGCGGGGAGTTGCTATAAAAAATTATGCTGGCTATTGCCCCGGCTAATAAAATTCCAGCCATTTGGCTGCTTAGGTACATGCTGGTAATTTGGTGTTGTTTGTTTGGATCAGAGCCTTCAAGAACGTAAAGACCAGCAATGCTAACCTCTCCTGATCCAAAAAAACTTTGCAATCCTCGTAAAGCGCATAAACCAAGAGCACCATAGATGCCCCAGTTTTCATAAGTATCTAAAAATACAAAACAAAAGGTAGTTATGGTCATTCCTTGAATTGTGTTAATTAGTGCTAATTGCGGACCATCGCGCTGGGCCTTTTTAGAGTAGTACCATGCACCCAATGGGCGTGTAACCAGCCCCACAATAACTACTCCATAACCTTGAATTAAGGCAATCATAGGATCACTTTTGGGAAAAAACATTGGGGCTATAATTGGTACTAAAAAGCCATAAATAGCTGTATCAAAATGATCAAAAAAATTGGCCAAGTACGTGGCCACACGTGCTTTCTTCATACACTCTCCTTACGCTGGTATGAGCCAGATCAAGTTAATAGGGTTGGCGTAATTGCCTCTCAGCCAAAATTGGCACCCCTGGTGATGAAGTGAAGGTAATCATTTGTTTGTAATATGTCAAGGTAGTAAGTGATCATTAAGTGAAAAAATGCATTATTTGAAAACAAATGAAATAAAAAAACTTTTTACGTTGTTTTAAAGTTGATTACAATCATTGGGAATAACTATAATCTTTACGTTTTGTTAACCATTTATGCTATTTAATAGGATGTATTAGGAGACACTACTAATGCTAATACGTTTTATTTGCTTTATATTAACTATTATTAATTTGCAAGCACAGAATTTGACCTTAAAAGCAAATAAGGCAACACAAGCGCTTAATGCAAAATCTTTTGTACCTGCATTTACTATGGATGGCAAGCCGGTGGGGGCTGTCTCTGGTGCAACGAATAGTGCAGCTACTCCAGTTTCTTCTCTAACTGCTTCACAAAATAATTTTAATGTTATTGGTGCATTGCAAAATATTTTAAATCGCTTGAAAAATAGGGAAGGTCAAAATCTTCCAGAATTTGCACCAAATCGTATTTTACATCCTAGTGATAAGGATGATGAAAATATTCCAAAATTACGTCAAATTTTGCAAATACTTGGGTATTTGCAAAAAGCTACAGATTCACCATTTTTTGATATGGAGCTTGAAACTGCAGTTAAGGCTTTTCAGGCTAGCCATTGTGTAAATGCAGATGGCATAATTGGCGATGATACAAAAATACGTTTGAATTGGACTTATGCTAAGCGCATAAAAATGCTTAATGATAGCATTGAAAAGTTGAAAACACTTGTGCTTACTGACCGAACGGCGATTGTTAATATACCAACATACACTTTACATGCTTTTGAAGGTCAGAACCTTGTAATGCGTATGAAAATAATCGTCGGTCAACAAAAACGACCAACTCCACAAATGACTAGTTATATAAATATTATTGAATTTAATCCGGTTTGGGTTGTGCCTCATACTATTTTATTTGAAGATAAAATTCCTAAAATTATAGAAGATGTTAACGTTTTAAAAGAAAGCAATATACAGGTTTTTGACCATGATGATAATGAGGTTTATGCCGATGACGTTGATTGGGCAGAGGTTGATGAGCATCACTTTCCCTACGTTCTAAAACAAAAATCAGGTAGCACAAATGCTTTGGGGCGCTTGCGCTTTAATTTACTTAATAAGGAGGATATTTATTTGCATGATACTCCATTACGTAATTTATTTAAAAAATGTTCAAGGGCGTTATCTTCAGGTTGTATTCGCTTAGAGAAGCCTATGAAACTTGCTGCATGGTTATTAGACAAAAAAATGGGTGATGTTAAAGATATTATTGCCACCAAAGAAACAGAAGAATACAAGTTAGACAAAAATATGACAGTTTATATTACCTATTTACCTGTTTGGGTAGAAGAAGATGGTCGAGTTATATGGGGTGATGATCCGTATAACCTTAATTTGGGATTAGTGCCATGAAAATATTTTATGGTGATACCATTTTTGGTGACAGTGATGTAATCAATTTGTATGTGTTTTTCCCAAGCACCATGGTTTTGTAATCTTTAAATTCCCAAGGATTTTTTTAAACACAACGTTTTCGTTGCTACTTTTCGGGGCAGGGTGCCGCATATAATGCTGTTACTTCTCTAAATTTTTAACAATCATAAAATTTTACTAAAATAGTCTGGGACATCTAATTTTTTGAATATTTCACTAATTTGTGGTACCTTAATAACTGAGCGCTAATTTAAAACCAACCGGACATGGTTTTTAAAAAGTGAAATGCTCCTGTTAACGTTTAACTAATGCGCATTGGTTAAACAAGTAGCAGAACTGAAATTATAATAACTAATATTGTATTAGGATAAATTAACATATTACTTATAAAAAATTATATTACAAAATATTATGGTTAACTAAATATTAACGCTTTTTGGCCTATCCTAAACCCCACCCTTTACAATTTGGGCGGGCTACAGGTTCCAGCCAAACAGTCA
>CANMNU010000039.1 GCA_947499175.1 Alphaproteobacteria bacterium | reverse complement strand
AAACTTGAAATCGCAATTACTGCCCTTGGCCCAATTTTATCAAGCAACATTCCAGCGGGAATTTGAAGTGGTACGTAGGCATAATAGTAGAATGAGGTAAGCAATCCTAAATTAGTAGCATCAACGTTGAATGTGTCCATAATACCTTGGGTCATTACTCCTGGTCCTGCACGTAGAATAACCTCATAGCAGTAGAACAACCCAGCAGCTATCCAAACCGCCCATGCATTAATTTTTGTAGGACGGCGGTTGGCATTGGTAGGGGGCTGAATCTTATGCCCCTTTGTATTAATCATATTAGATAGTTTCACTTGTGTCCTCCTCAGGCTTAGCATAGGTTTCCTTAATGAAAAACACTAGTGTTCTTCCAATAAGTAATCCAACTAAAACAGCACCTAACGCAAATTCGTAGTCCTGTTGTGTATAAGCTGGAGAACCATTTGCATCAAATGACCCATTCCACGAATAATCAATTAGGCCACCTAGTAAAGGTTGAAAAATAATTGGGCACAACATACAAAGCGCATTAATAAATCCAACTGTTGTTGCTGTATATTCAATTGAATTACTTTCCTTAGCTACAGCAAAATATAAAATGGAAAACCCAGACAGAATTCCAGTAAGTAATAATAAACCAATGACGACATTGTAAGAAAGATTCGGCAAATATAGAACTGCTAAAAATCCTAAAAAGGTAGCTGTTGATGAAAGTGACATTACCTTTTTGCGGCTACGTAATTTTTTTGATACATATGAGGTTGCAAAACAGCCAATGGCCACACCAATATAAACAACGATTGATCCATATGAAGCTTGCTCATTGCTTAGGCCGTAGCGCTGCATAAAATATGGCACCCCCCATAGATCAGCGAATGCTGCTAAAGGAATATAAACCATACAACCATATAAGCCAATTAACCAATTTTGGGGTTTGCTTGCAATAGCATTGATACCGTCAAGTAAAGAAACTTCATTATGTTTAATATTCTTCGTTTGATTAGGCTTGTCTTGCATAACAAACCAGCAAATAAGGCAAACGACAATACCAACTGCTGCTGCTATTAACATTGCTAAACGCCACCCATAAGCATTTACCAAAATTGCAAACGGCTTACTTCCAAACATTCCCCCTAAGGTACCCATCATCATTGAGGTGCCAACAATAAAAGCAAAATGCGATGGCTTAAACCAATCAGATGCTATCTTTAAACAAGAAAGATAAGCGCAAGCAGCTCCAGCTCCCACAATAAATCTACCAATGTATGCAACTGGTAAGGAAGAACTTTGTGAAAATAAAACTGTGCCAATAACGGAAAGAATAATTGAGAAGGTCACAACCTTCCTGGGTCCTAATTTATCAACAATTACTCCACATGGCACTTGTAATGGTACATAAGACCAGTAATAAACTGAAACAAGTGAACCAACTGAAAAAGCGGTAATGTTAAATTGTGACATTAATTGGTTGGTGATAACCGTTGGGGTTACTCTTAAAATATACTCGTATAAGTAAAATGCCCATGCACAACTAAGAATAATCCAGGCTTTTAGAGGAACAGAAGCGTTATTCTTAGTTTGAATATATGTATTTGCATCTGCTTTTTGCGACACTCGCATACCTCACTACTGTTAAAATTTTGACTCAACTCTTACGTATAGCACAAATTTAGCCAGTAAAATAAGAATTTTTCTGGCTAAATATTTATGTGGACTAGTCTTTGCGATAAGTCTCTTTAACAAAAAACATAATTACTCTACCCAGTAAAAATGCTAAGAGAACAGCAGATAAAGCAAATTGATAATCTTTAAGCATGTAAGATGGTGCGCCATCGGCTCCAAAATGACCGTCCCACGAATAGTCAAGTAATTTACCAAGCAAAGGTTGAAAAATAAACCCGCTTGCCATACACAGTGCATTGGTAAAACCAACTGATGTTGCGCTATATTTAGTTGGGTTGTTTTCTTGAACTGCTGTAAAATACAGGATAGAAAAACCGGCTGCAATTCCTGAGAAAAACATTGCAGCGAGGACGGCATAAAATGATAGTCCTGGAGCATATAAGACTATTGAAAAGCCAATAAAGGTCAGGCTTACTGATAATGACATAACCTTTTTGCGACTTTGCCAGTAATCTGATAATTTAGCGCTTACTGAACAACCTACAGCGTATCCAATTAGCACCATGATACCGCCATATGAAGCGATTTCATTGGTGATTCCGAAACGTTGCATTAAATAAGGTGTTCCCCACAGCTCAGCAAAAACACATAAAGGTAAAAACATCATTAAGCTATATAGACCAATTAGCCAGCTTTGCGGTTTTGATGCAATAATTTTAAGCCCATCTAGTAAGCTTCCTTCAGCAGCCGGAACAACTTTATTGGCAGGGCGGTCTTTTATTACAAACCAAGCTAAAAGCATAACAACCGTGCCAACAACAGCAGCAATTAACATTGCAGAACGCCAGCCCTGAACATTTGCTAGGCGTGCAAATGGAGCCCCTCCAAACATTCCACCAAAAGTACCCATCATCATGGAAATACCAGCTATAAAGGCAAACTTTGATTTATCAAACCATACAGACGCTATTTTTAAGCAGCAAATATATGCACATGCTGAGCCTGCGCCAATTAAAAATCTACCAAATTGAGCAAAAGGCACAGACGTGCTTTTTGCAAAAATAATCGAACCAAAAACACAAAGGAAGGCAGATGCAGTCACAACTTTACGCGGTCCAAACTTATCAGTAATTACACCGCAAGGAACTTGCAATGGAACATATGCAAAATAATAAAACGCAATTAAAATGCCAACGGATCCCGCTGAAACACTAAAATCAACCATTAATTCGTTGGCAATTACTCCTGGAGATGCGCGTAAAATATATTCATATAAATAAAATGACCAACAGCAAGCGAGAATAAACCAAGCTTGTAAAGGTGATTCTGTTTTAGGGATTGCTTTTAATTCTTGATAATCGTTTGTCAGTTGGTTGCCAGCTAATGACATACTTCTCCAAAGTTTTAGATTTAACCAGTGTAAACTAGCATATAAAATCTAAGAGATCAAAATGTATATAATTTTTTTTGATTAGTTTCTTGCGATTGGTAAAAAATGTAATTTAATTGTTGTGGCTCCTTGGCATATTAGTTTTCTGCGCATATATACAAAAAGCTATTTTTTAATCGAGTAATGCAAATAATTATATGATATCCTTTTCATCTAAGGGCAATGCTTACGTGAATTGTAAAAGGTAGGAATGGCACCATTCAATTTTAGTTTTCTTGATTTGTTTCCATACATATCGTCGATTGTACCAGCAGTTTTGTGGATAGTAATCAAATGCGTTGCAATCATTTTACCGCTAATTTTAACTGTCGCTTATCTGACTTATGCGGAACGTAAAATTATTGGAGCCATGCAGCTTCGCATTGGCCCAAATATGGTTGGTTGGTTTGGATTATTACAGCCAATTGCGGATGCAATTAAACTTCTACATAAAGAAACTATAATCCCGGCAGCATCTAATAAAGTTTTATTCTTAACGGCACCGCTAATTACTTTTTGTTTTAGCTTGGCGGCTTGGGCTGTAATTCCATTTGATGAAGGTTTAGTTATTGCGAATATCAATGTTGGTACTCTTTATCTTCTGGCAACATCATCTTTAACCGTTTATGGCATAATTTTAGCAGGATGGGCAAGCAACTCAAAATATGCTTTTTTGGGTTCACTACGTTCAGCTGCACAAATGATTTCCTATGAAGTTTCCATTGGTTTAATTATTATCACCGTATTAATCAATGTTGGATCATTGAATCTATCAGAAATTGTTCTGGCACAACATGAAACTTGGTTTGTTGTATACTTATTACCTATATGGGTGGTTTTTTTTATATCATCTCTGGCGGAAGCTAACCGTACACCTTTTGATTTACCTGAAGCTGAAGCAGAATTGGTGGCGGGTTATCACGTTGAATATTCATCATTTTCGTTTGCCCTATTTTTTTTGGGTGAGTATGCCAACATGATTCTGCTAAGTGCTATGAATGTAATTTTATTTTTTGGAGGTTGGTTGCCGCCATTTAATACGCCACTTTTTCAAACAATTCCTGGATACGTTTGGTTTGCGCTAAAAATTTCCTTTTTTCTATTTTTATTCATATGGGTACGTGCTAGTTTGCCTAGATACCGCTATGATCAGTTAATGCGATTGGGTTGGAAAATATTTTTGCCGATATCGTTAATCTCAGTAGTGTTAGTGGCTTTTTTCAAACTTCTTCGGCTCGGAAATATTTAGATGTTAAGAGAAATTGAGAGATTTAAAAAACACCTAAAACGCTTAGTATTATTTGATATAATTATCGGAATGGCCACAACACTACGCTATATGTTCAAGCGCAAGGTCACAATTCAATATCCCTTTGAAAAAGGCGAAATTAGCCCAAGATTTCGTGGTGAGCATGCTCTACGCCGATACCCAAATGGAGAAGAGCGCTGTATTGCTTGTAAATTGTGTGAGGCTGTTTGCCCAGCGCAAGCCATTGTTATTGAATCAGAACCTCGAGATGATGGTAGTCGTAGAACTATTCGTTATGACATAGACATGACAAAATGCATTTATTGCGGGTTATGTGAAGAATCTTGCCCTGTTGATGCTATTGTGGAAGGTCCTAATTTTGAATTTTCAACATTTACGCATGAGGAGCTAATTTTTAACAAAGATCGCCTTCTTGCAAATGGAGATCTTTGGGAACAAGCTATTTCAGAAAACCTTAACAAAAAAGCAGAGTATTTTTGATGGGTGAAACAATTCTTTACATTATTTTTGTTACTGGATTACTAGTTTCAGCAACAGGTGTTGTCCTTATGCGAACACCTATTCACAGTTTGCTACTATTAGTTATGGTGTTTTTTAATGCTGCCGGCTTGTTTTTAGTTTGGGGAGCGGAATTTTTAGCAATGGTTTTGGTTATTGTTTATGTGGGAGCTGTTGCTGTACTGTTTTTATTTGTAGTAATGATGCTCGATGTTCAACGCCTAAATTTTAAATTTAACCAATACACAGGATTCAGTACTATTTTAGCTTTTACGCTTTTTGCTGAATTAATCATAGCCGTTTTACCATGGAAAACTTGGGAAAAAGCTGTAGATGTTATTGCCTTACCTATCCAAAAAATGACTACTAATACTAATTCAATTGGCAATTACTTATATACTCAATATTTTTATATTTTTCAAATTTCAGGATTGCTACTTTTACTAGCCATGGTTGGCGCGATATTGTTAACATTGCGTGATCGCCGCAATAGTAACATCCCAAAAATTAGCAAACAAATAAACCGTGAGCCACGTGACACCTTAACTCTTGTAAAGGTAACATTTAAACAAGGAATCGAACTATGAGACACTTGTTAGTTTTGGTGCCTTCTATTTACTTATTTTGTTTGGGGTTGTTTGGAATCTACCAACAAAGAGATAATATAATCTCAGTGTTGCTATCAATAGAAATACTATTACTTAGTGTAAGCATAAATTTTGTTGGGTTTTCTGCTATTTTAGAGGATTTAGATGGACAAATATTTTCCCTGTTCGTTCTTACCACATCTGCTGCAGAAGCTGCAATTGGATTGGCAATAATAGTGCTCTATTATCGTAATCGTGGTAGCATATTTTTAAGTGATATGAATAAACTGAAGGATTAATTATATGAAAATCTTAAATTTGCTGCTAAGTATTTTAGTTTTCGCAGGTTGTGAAAAAAAAGATGATTTTAAGGCAGATGACATTAAACCTGCTAATGTTTTAAACATTGCCATTTCTAGTGATTACCCACCATTTATTTACAATGAAAATGGAAAATTAGTGGGTTTTGAGGTTGAATTGATTAATGTAATTGCAAAAAAACTTGGAAAAACTATACATTTTCATGACGTTGATTTTCAAGACATTATCTCAACCGTTGCAAAAAAACAGGTTGATTTTGCTATTGCGGCAATAGGGCACACTAAGGAACGAGAAAAAGAAGTTGATTTTACTGTGCCTTATCACCGCTCAATGTCGGTAATTGTCACATCAATTGCATCTACTATAAGTAAAATTGAAAATTTAAGTGGAAAAACCCTTGGCTTTGAAAAGGGAACCACTTATGAGAAATATTTTACTGATAATAAAAACAAGGAATTTAAGAACGTAAAACAATTGCAACGCAACAAGTTCGCTGAACTATTTACTGCTATGCATGAAGGTAAGTGCCAGGCAATTTTAACCGGTTATTCTGAAGGGCATGAAATTCAGGACTCCAATCCTGATTTGAAGATAATACCGATTGAAGATACTGTTATAACATTTGCAATAGCAGTACCTAAGGGTTCCGCATTACTTAATCAAATTAACGAAATTGTGCAAGAAATGATTAAGAATGGCGAAATTACAAAATTAGAAAACCAGTATTTTAAAAAAATAGTAGCAGAAGGCTAAATTTTTTCTGAAATTCTGATTGCAGCCTTGGTGATTGATTTAACTATTTTATTTAGAATATCAAATGCTGGGGTTTCTTTTCCACCGCCTTGTTCAGCAATTGCACGGTGGTGATCTTCTTCTTGTTGAAATTGTTGAATAGTTGACCGTAAACTTTGGTGATTAGGCAATTTTTCTAGCAAATCAATTTGCTGTTGATAATGTTCAACTATGACTTCTTCAACTGCAATAGTGCAAGCGTGGGCAGCTTGCTTACCAAGAAATGCAGTAACTGCGCCCATGCTGTAACTTAACACGTGCCACACTGGTTGGAAAATTGTTGGTTGTGCTTTGTGTTCAATCATTAATTTAGTAAAGGTTTTTAAGTGTTCAATTTCTTGTTCTGCCATAAACACTAAATCTGGGTCGTCTCCTAAAACGCGGCGCTGAGCTTTATAAATTTGTCGTGCGCCAAGTTCTCCAGCATGATTAACTCGTAGCATTGATTTTATTTTTTTGGATTCGTCCACTCTCGCCAACCAATTACTAAAGTTGCAAACAAAAATGCACCCAAGGTCCACCAGCTGGCTGGAATTCCAAAAATATACCAGTTAATTTGATCGCAACGTGATATTTTTTGATTTTTCATTTGTTCTTGTAGTGCTTTTAGCATTTCAGCAGGATCTTCAGCAATTAAATTAACATTGCCAATGCACGATTGTGGCATTGCCCACCATTTCATTTCAACACCAATGTGGTAGCCACTTAAAATTACGCCGCTAAAGGCAAATAAGTAAATTATAATTGTTCCTAATTTATGATCAACACCGGAAACTACCACCATTAAAGATAGGGCTATAATTGCCATCATTACATAACGTTGAAATATGCAAAGACTGCATGGAACGATATCAAACCCATACTCCGCCATATATCCCACGCAAAGTAGGCTGATAAAAAATACAGCAACAAACCAGTAAAAATATCTAGAATTTTTAAAAATTTCGTTAATCACCCTATACACTTCACAATAGCAAATCCCACTAAAATTATAGCTAAGCTGACCAAAAGTGCTAGAGTTAAATATTTTTCAATATATTTTTTTGCAATTGGTCCAAAGAAATATAAAAGTGCTGACAATAGGTAAAAACGAAATGCCCTAGCAATGATTGAGGCTGTAAAAAACTGCATTAGGTCAAACTTCGCAACACCACTGGCAATAGTTACCAACTTGTAGGGAATTGGCGTTAACCCTTTTAGAACAATAATCCAAAAGCCATAATTTTGAAAATCAACTTGGAAGCGTTCAAAAGTACCTTGCATGTGGTAGGTATCAATAATCCACTGTCCAAAAGATGCAAATAGGTAAAAACCAATAGCGTATCCCAACATACCGCCAGCAACTGAGGAAATTGTAGCCCAAAAAGCTAAACGCCATGCTAACAAACGATTTGCCAAAATCATAGGAACTAGCATTAAATCAGGCGGTAGTGGAAAAAATGAACTTTCTGCGAAAGACACCATATACATTATGTATTTGGCATGTTTGGTATTTGCGGTTTCTAGGCACCAGTCATACATTCGCCGCAAGAGGTTGGGATTTTTCAAATTTTTGATAACGCAAGTGGGGCTACTTGTCATTTGTTTTTACAAAAAATTTCAGATATAGACTTTTATACCATAAAACATGAGAATCCTTATATATATTTAAATATGTAGTTTCCTGATTGAAATGTAAAATTAACTAAACTAATTTATTAGTGATTCCCGGATATTATCACAAGCCAGGAAATACACTAGTTTCAGAAATTGATTTTCGTAAAGATCTTTCAACTAAATCTAGTGTTTCTTCGCCTTTTAGCAAAATGTCACCGGGAATGACTAATAATTTATTTTAATTTTGGCAGGTGTAGGTAACTTTTTGTTAACTTCTTTATGTTATACGCTTCCCACCACCTCCCCCGCCCTATATTATGGGTATCAGGGGTTCAGGATATGGGAAAATTGGTTAATTAATAGTTAAAACACACTGATAAATCTTAAGGTTTTTTAAGGTAGTTGTATTATTGTTATTTTAATTGGGTGGCCGTGCTATTTAGGAGTAATTTATGTGTGGAATTATAGGCATTTTATCAAATAAAGAAGTTGGTAACAGCTTAATTGACGGTTTATCACGACTAGAATATCGAGGTTATGATTCGGCAGGAATTGCTACAATTAACCAAAACACCATTAACAGATGTCGCGCCGCTGGAAAGTTACAAGCTTTAAAAGACCTTGTGGAAAAGAATCCTCTGTCTGGGTCTGTTGGCATAGGACACACACGTTGGGCTACCCATGGTTCACCAACTAAACGAAATGCCCATCCCCATGCTACAGATCGAGTAGCCGTTGTGCATAATGGTATTATTGAAAATTATCAAATACTTAAGGAAGCTCTAATTAGCCAAGAGGTAGCTTTTCAAAGTGAAACTGATACTGAAGTTGTCGTGCACCTAATTGAACAGGAATTGCAGCTTGGTAAATCTATTGAGATTGCTGTAGTTGAAAGTATTGCAAAACTAGAAGGTGCTTTTGCTTTAGCTATTATTTTTAAAGACAACCCAGATATTTTAATTGGTACGCGTCGTGGTAGTCCGTTAGTTTTGGGAATTAAAGAAGATGAATTATTTCTAGGTTCTGATGCATGGTCATTAGCACCATGGACCCAAAAAATTTGCTACCTTGAAGAAGGTGACACAGTGATTATGTGCCGTGGTAGTAATTTTACCTACAAAATTTATGATGCTAATAACCAATTAGTAAATCGTGATATTAAACAATTGAATTTGGCGACAGGTGCTGCAAGCAAAGGCGGTTACAGCCATTTCATGTTAAAAGAAATTTTTGAGCAGCCCCAAACATTAAGTGATACTTTACTTTCCTTGGTTGATGAGCATAACAAAACTATACGTAACGAATTACCTATTGATTTTACCAATAAAAATTTGCGTATTCGCTTGATTGCATGTGGTTCCTCATACTACGCGTGCCTTATGGCTAAATATTGGTTTGAAAAAACAGCTCGTATTTTATGTGAAGTTGATTTGGCATCAGAATTTCGTTACAGAGACCCTGTTTTAAATAGTGACGATACATGTTTATTTGTTTCGCAATCAGGTGAAACTACAGATACTTTGGCAGCACTTAACCTAGCAAAAAATATGGGGTGCCTAACGGTCGCAATAGTAAACGTACCAGAAAGTTCCATGGCGCGCTCCGCCCACCAACATATTTTGACTATGGCAGGTCCTGAAATTGGCGTAGCTTCGACTAAGGCATTTACTTCACAATTGATGGTTTTAAATGTGCTATCCTTATACGCAGCTAGTGCACGTAAAATAATAGATAATCACACAATCGCTGAGCATATAACTGAACTTTTACACATCCCAAATTTTATTAGCCAAGTTTTGCAAAATATTTCAGAATTTGACCAGCTGGGCCAGAGGCTTTCACAAGCGCGTGATGCCTTATTTATTGGACGTGGCACAAATTATCCAGTAGCTTTGGAGGGCGCCTTAAAACTAAAGGAAATTTCTTATATCCATGCCGAGGCATATGCTGCAGGTGAATTAAAGCATGGCCCCATTGCTTTAGTTGATAGTGCAACGCCATTGATTGCTATTGCACCCAATGATAGTTGGTTTGAAAAAACTGCCTCAAACATTCAAGAAGTAGCTACCAGAGGGGCTCCAGTTTTTGTGTTAACTGATAATCAAGAATTTAACGTAAAGTCTTGCGAATTTAGGAGTATTTATTTACCTAAAGCTGGAACAGTTGCTAATTGTTTTATTTATACCTGTGCTGTGCAGTGCATCGCATATTATACGGCCCTACACAAAGGCACAGATGTTGATCAACCGCGTAATTTAGCTAAATCGGTTACGGTGGAATAGAAAGAAGATACATACCTATGTGCGGCATTACTGGTTTTTGGGACCCTAGTCATAAATTTTTTGTTAGTGAGCAGTTGGCCCAGTCTATGGCAAAGTCTATGGCCATTGAAATTCAATCTCGTGGCCCTGATTCTTTTGGAATATGGATTAATGATCAAAGGACTGTAGCTCTTGCCCATCGTCGCTTAGCAATTGTTGATTTATCACCATCTGGACATCAGCCAATGACATCAGCTTCAGGTCGCTATGTTATGATCTATAATGGCGAAGTATTTAATAGTGCTGAACTAAAGACAAATCTTGCCCATGTATCATTTAAAGGCCATTCTGATACGGAAATAATGCTCGCGGCTTTTGATGCTTGGGGAATTGAAACATCCGTTAAGCTATTTATTGGCATGTTTGCTTTTGCTGTTTGGGATAAACAAACCGAAGTA
>CANMNU010000038.1 GCA_947499175.1 Alphaproteobacteria bacterium | reverse complement strand
CGTAATGGCTAGTTACATTTATTTTTGTCTAAAGGTAATCCGACCCTTGCTAAGGTCATATGGAGTCATTTCTACAGTCACCTTATCACCCATTAAGACTCTAATGCGATTTTTACGCATTTTACCAGAGGTGTGTGCCAAAATAATGTGGTCATTATCCAGCTTAACTCGAAACGTAGCGTTAGGAAGGAGTTCAGTCACAACTCCGGTAAATTCAATCAAATCTTCTTTTGCCATACAATAATATTTAAAAATAATAATTATAGTTAGCTTATAAGTAGCATAAAAATCAACACATTTAAGTGTTTACAGGCTAATTACACGATTAATTTATTGAACTGTTGCATTTTATTCGAAAAACATGGTAGTAACAGTATGTATAAAAGGATAACCATTATGACTTTTAGTACTTTTTTAGCTATATCATTTAGTTTGTGCTTACAATTTGTTGTGCGTATAGCTTTCACAATCCTAATCGGTTATTCTATTGATAGATTTTTAGGAACTTTCCCCTGTATGATGATTTTGTCCATAATTCCAGGGGGATACCTAGGTTGGTTATCACTTATGAAGGTAAAAGTTAAAAAAGAAAACAAATGATTGATCCTTTAAATCAGTTTCAAATCAATCGCCTTATACCCATATCATTAGGTGAGTGGGATATTTCATATACCAACTCTGCCTTGTGGATGACGATTGGATTAATAATTGTTTGTTTATTTTTTCATGCATCTTTAAAACGTGAAGCATTAGTTCCAAACCGCCTACAAGCATCATCTGAAATTATTTTTTGTTTTTTATCTGATATGGTTAAAACCTACATTGGCCGAGAAGGTGTTCCATTTTTTCCTTTCATTTTCACACTTTTTTGGTTTGTGTTAATTGGTAATTTGTTAGGATTGATTCCCTATAGTTTTACCTACACTAGCCATATTGTGGTTACGTTCACATTAGCTATTGTTGCATTTATCGCCGCTAATGTGGCTGGTTTTAAAAAACATGGAATTGGCATGTTTAGTTTACTTTTACCTAAAGGTATTCCGTTATTTTTAGCTCCCTTAATGATTATAATTGAATTAATTTCATACTTGGCCCGCCCTTTTAGTTTGAGCATTCGTTTGTTTGCAAATATGATGGCTGGTCATTTGATTTTAAAGCTTTTTGCAAGCTTTTCGTTAATGTTAGGGAAGTCTTCGCTTGCTGTTTTAGGCATTCTACCATTAATTTTAAACATAGGTGTAACTGGGTTAGAATTTTTAGTAGCTGTTTTACAAACCTATGTCTTTACTTTATTAACTTGTCTATATATTAATGATGCAATCAATTTACACTAAAAACAGGAGAAAACAATGGAAATAGCTGCAGCAAAAATGATTGGTGCTGGTTTGGCAATGACAGCTGGGCTCGGTGCCGGCATTGGTTTAGGAAATATTTTTAATGGTATTGTGTCAGGTATTGCGCGCAACCCTGAAGCTAAGGATGAAATTTTTAGAGCAGGCTTGATTGGTGCGGCACTTACTGAAGCTGTAATGCTTTTTGCACTTGGAACAGCTATGACAATGATGTTTGCTTTCTAAGCTATGCCACAGCTTGATATAAGCACTTATTTACCCCAGATATTTTGGCTAAGTATTATTTTTAGTTTAATGTTAGGGGTATTTATTGGGATATTTTTACCAAAGTTATCACTCATTTTTCAAAAACGTTTCGATGCAATTGAACATGCTGATGAGAAAATTAAAAATTTGAAAGAAATTAATTTGAAATTGCAAATATCATATCAAGTACAAAAAGAAGAGTTTTTAAAAAATACCCAAGATCAAATTGATATATCTTTAGCTAGTGTGCGTGATTTTCATGAAAAGCGTTTACACGCCCTTGAAGTTGATATTCAGCAAGAATTAAGCCGTATACGAGATAATCATAGCGCACAATCAGAAAATTTTATGACAAATTATCAAAATATTATTGATGAGGCTGTAGAATTAACCCTAGAAAAATTAGGAATACAAAATATAGGTGAAAAAAATGGACACTAATTTTTTTATCCTTATTAGCTTTTTAGTTTTTTCCTACATTTTTTACAAAAATCTTTGGCCAAGCTTAGCCAGCATGCTTGACAAGCATATAGCGGCGATTAAAAAACAATTTACCAAGCGACAAGCAAATATTACAGAAAATGAAAAATTAGAAATAATTAATCAACAACGCTTGCAACATTTACAAAAAGAAATAGATGTTATCAAAGAAGAATCTTTAGTAAAATTAGAACTTTTAAAACAAAAAATTAATGAAGATATGGAATATCAATATATCAATCGTCAAAAAAGTTTTCAGCAGGCTACAAAAAGAATCAAAGCCCAACAACTCAAATCATTACAATCTTGGTGTGTTAATGAAATTTTTAAAATAATTATGAAGAAAATTGAAAAAAATTCCTCCGTTGAGGACAAATATATGCTATCAGTAACACAACTGATTAAAGACAGTAATGCACCTACACCATGACTCGCTGGACAGATGATTCCTTAAAAATTGCCCTAGAACTTGATGTACCATTTTCGGTTACTTCTCATAATTTATGTATTGACACAAGGCAGCTACAACGTGGTGATATATTCATTGCAATTAAAGGTGTAAAAGATGGTCACTATTACGTTAAGCAAGCCCTTGATCAAGGTGCAGCTTGTGCAATTGTAGATCATACACCAAGCAATATTATTGATAACTCTAGATTGATACGAGTTAGTGACACACTAAGGGCACTTACTTCCTTGGGAATTTATAGGAGAAGCATTGCCAGCAAACTTAAAGCAATAGCTGTAACTGGTAGTGTTGGAAAAACCACCACAAAAGAAATGCTGCGCTCAATGCTGCACTGTTTTGGGCCTACAGTTTATTCGAAGGCAAGTTACAACAATCACATTGGGGTGCCATTGAGCCTATCTTTATTGCGTGATAACAGTAAATATGGTGTTTTTGAAGTTGGTATGAACCATATTGGTGAAATTGCCCCTCTAGCAAAAATTGTTCAACCTGAAATTGCAATTATTACTACTGTATCACCTTCCCACATTGGCAACATGGGATCATTAGAAGCAATTGTCGATGAGAAATGTCAAATTTTTACAGGATTACACGAAAATGGCATTGCTATGGTACATGGCGATCACCCTTTGTTTGAGCGTATGCAAAGAAATGCTAAGAACTGCGGCGTACATAATATTTTTACAGTTGGTCGTAAAGCTGGATTAGATGCACGGTTATTGCACTATCAACCAGTGCAACAAGGTAAAAAAGGGTTAGTAACTGCTGAAATTTTTGGAAAAATTATTGCTTACCCATTACAATTTGCTGGTGATCATTATGCTTTTAATAGTTTGTATGCATTACTTACCGCAGAAGTACTTGGTATTGATTTGGGCGAAACTATGCAACAGCTTGCCAAGGTACAGCCTGTAATTGGCCGTGGCCAAATGCATAATTTGCAGCTGAGTAATGGACTGCCAATCTTTGTATTTGATGATGCTTACAATGCTAACCCAACGTCAATGATAGCTGGCCTAAAGTCGTTCTGTAATATGCAGTATAATGGCAAACGTATTGCAATTATTGGGCAAATGGGTGAGCTTGGAGAGTATAGCAATAATTATCATATTGAAATTGCAGAATATATTAACACGTTGCAAATTGATTGTGTGCATGTAGTTGGTTTAGCCGCAAAATGTTTACACCAAGCAATTGATACACAAAAACGTGGAAATTGGTTTGAAACGATCGATGGACTAAAAGAAAACTTTGTGAACGAGCTAAGTGGTCATGAAAGCATATTTTTAAAGGGATCTCTTTCACAAAAGCTTCCTGAATTAGTAACTCTACTTAAAAATCAACTCAAAGCAGTAGCTTAAAAGCTATTTTTAACTTTGCACTATTAGCACCATCGCCAACCAAAAGGTGCATTGATTCATTGAATTCAACAAGATTACCTTTTGCGGTACGCCCATCTTCTGTTCTTATCAATTCTTGACTCAATACCGCTAAAATTTGTCCAGCTAATAAATTTGGAGCAATGCCTAAATCAATTAAACGTGCAGGCGCTACAAATGGACACGAAGCATGGATTGTAGCAAGAACAAGATGCCCAGTCATTGCTGCACGTAGCGCCATTTTGGCCGTATCCTCATCACGAATCTCACCAATGAGGATAACATCCGGATCATGGCGCAACATAGATCTAACCCCTTCAGCAAAGCTAATTACACCAGTTTCATGAATTTCGGTTTGACGTACTCCATTTACCCGATATTCAATTGGCTGCTCAAGTGTCATTACATTTTTTTGAACACAATCAAGTTCTTTTAATAGCGCATGCAGAGTAGTGGTTTTTCCAGAACCAGTTGGACCACAAACTAAAAACAACCCATAGTCCTTATTAACGAGCTTTCTCATAGTTTTAATTTGAGTATCTGAAAAGCCAAGCTCATAAAGAGATAACACTTGACGATTGGTAGGCAATAAACGTACTACCAAACTTTCTCCCCATGAACATGGGTGAAAGGATGTGCGACAATCAATAGGGCTACCCTGAATATTTAATGTGCACCCACCAGATTGTGGGCGACGACGTTCTGCAATATCTAGTTTTGATAAAAGCTTTAAGCGCACACAAGTTTTTTCATAAATCTCCCATTCTAAATGTTGATAAACCACTAATTCTCCATGAATACGAAACTTAACCATGATCATTTGGTCTAATGGCACAAAATGAATGTCAGAAGCATGCTTTAAAAAAGCATCATTTAGCAAGTTGGTAAATAAACTTTGAAATGATGCATCAAAACTATCAGCCACGGGTAATACTAATTGTTGTAATGCATTTACCAAAGCTTGTTTGTGGGTGTGATAAAACCTACAAATAATCTTTTCCTTAAAAAGATTTTCTGCTGATTTTTTAATGACATCTTGAACAATTACATTTTCTGGATCTAGCATTGCGACATGAAAAATATCATCATGGCAAAATGGAACAGTTCCATTTGTTTGGCAAAACTCTTTGCCAAATTTTAAAACCAAAGAGCTATCAATTGAAAAATTTTCTAAATCAACATAAGAGTAACCAGTAATCTCACTGAGAAATTCGCCCATTACTTTAGGTGCTACAAACCGCAAATCAACCAAAACTTCACTTAAAAATTTGTGGTTTTTTTGTTGTTGCATTAAGGCAATATGTAATTGATCAGGGGTAATGACCCCCTTTTTTAAAAGTACTTCTTCAAAACGTTTCGACAATGGTATAGTACACACAAAGCTATTAACTATGATTATGCAGAAAAGGTTTTAAGATTTGATAAATCTTGCTGAACTTATTATTCAATGGCAGATCGAGTTAAGTAATCTTAATCGCTCTACACATACTGTAAAAGCCTACGTACAAGATTTTTTTGACTTTAAAAATTTTTACGAAGATTATCATAATAGGCCTCTTTCAATGGAAGAATTTACAATAATAACCCCGCAAGATATACGTGCTTGGCTATTGCACCAACGAAAACAGCAAAAAAATACCAGGTCGGTAATAAGAAGCCTGGCAGGGTTAAGAAATTTTGCTAATTTTTTGTTGCAGCAAAAACTTGTTAATGATCATGCTTTTCTTCATGCTAAAAGCCCTAAATCTCAAAAAACTTTGCCGAGACCGGTAAGCATTGATCAAGCCCTAGAGATTACCCGTGGCATTCAAGACATGGCAAATACTCCATGGGTTGGCCTGCGCAACCAAGCATTAATGCAGTTGCTGTACAATACTGGAATGCGCATTTCTGAAGCCCTTAATTTAAACCAAAAAAATCTGCTAAGCGAAAAATTTATAACGGTAATAGGTAAGGGACAAAAAACGCGCCAGGTACCAATTATTAATTCGGTTAGGGATCAAATAGTAATTTATTTAAAAACACAACCTTTTGCTAACGATCCTGATTCTCCATTGTTTTATGGAGAAAAAGGTAAGCGCCTGAAAGCAGCCCTAGCACAAAAGGCCTTACGTGATTTTAGAAGAATGCATGGTCTTCCAGAGTCTTTAACTCCGCATGCTTTACGCCATAGTTGTGCTACCCATTTGATGCAATCATCCCACGATCTAAGGGGTATTCAAGAACTGCTTGGTCATGCTTCTTTGTCTTCAACCCAAGTTTACACTCAAATTGATGAATTTAGCATGATGAAAACCTATAAATCAGCACACCCTAGAGCAAAAAAAATAGAACCATTCTATAAAAAATGAAACGCTTAATGAATGTAGATTTATTAGAATAAGGTAAGATTTTTAACGTTTTATTAACTTTTTTATGATAAACGTTCTCCGCAGCCTCCCCCACCCTTTATTATGGGAAGTAGGGTGTTAGTGTAGGATAATGTCAACTAATAAATGGTTAAAATACAAATGTAATATTTAATGTTTTTTTAACATGTGACATTCTTGTTATTTTTATGGGAGTGGCTATAGAGCAAAAAAAGTTTCTTAAAAATTACTGCACCAAGGGCGTTTTCCAAAATAACTTTTAAGAGAGCAAAGATTTGGTGCTTTTTTAAAAACCGCAACACCACCTTCGTATTTAATGATATTACGGTCAATTATATTATGAGCATCTAGTCCATGCTTTTTTAAAGTATTTGCATAGCCAAAAGTAATAATTGTATCTGGCAAAATGTCTTTCTTTTTTAAGTAGCTAATACCATCTTTAGGGGAAACAACAAGTAACAAGTTAGGCTTTTTAAAAAAATAATAACCATTTTTCCAAGATTTTTTATGATCAGCGCCCCATTCTTGCGTCCAAATGTCGGTAGTGAAAGTGTTATTTTTTTCATTAGAAATGCATACTACATCACCTACTTTGCACGCCATAACATCACATTGTTGGCTAATATAAGCAATTGGTAATTCGTATATTCGCCATAAAAATATACCTATACAAATCGGTACAGCACCAAACCAACGCCAAGATTTTTTCCATAAACATAGCCACAACATGCCAATACTAAAAATTGCTAATGCATGTGAAGGCACTGCTTTCACATGAATTGCAGCACCTGGTAATTTAGCCACCAATTCAGCAATGTAACACAGTATTGCCAAACTCTTTTCCCATAACCAGAAAAGACTATCTGAACCACCAAACAAAAGGGATAATACACTAAACAACCCCAATGGCATGATCAAAAATCCAACTAAAGGTATTGCTAGTAATTTTCCCAAAATTGCTTGAGCGGTGAATCTTTGAAAAAATGCTACGCTAAACGGAGTAGTGGCTAATGATGCTATTAGAGTTGTCATTAATATGCCAAAAATTCCCCATAGAAGCTTTTTAAAACCTAAAAAGTTACTAGAACTTTTAATCACTTTTTCTTGTAAACACGGCCATACAGATTCATAAAATGCTAGTAATCCTAGCACTGCCGAAAATGAAAGTTGAAAACTTGCAGATAACAAGCTTTGTGGTGAAAAAATTAGCACAACAACCGCAGCAATGGCTAAGCTACGCATTGAAAATGCAGTACGATCTAAGCAAATTGCAAGCATAGCTAAGCTAATCATTACAAATGATCGCTGCACGGGAATACCAAAATCAGCAATTGCCATATATAATCCGCTAGCAATAGCGGCTAAAATTGCTGCAATTTTTTTAACTGGAAATCGGTTGGAAATAATTGGCCATAGGCACATTAGGCGACGTAATAATAAAAATATTAACCCAGCTATTAAACTAAGATGTAGTCCTGAAATTGCTAAAACATGTGCTAGACCAGCATCAGCAAATGCTTGACGCAATTCTGTTGGAATGTAGCTGCGGTCGCCGGTTACTAGTGCAGCAGCAATTGCCCCGTAAGGTTCATGCAAATTAGCCAGTAATTTTTGAGTAAGTTGGTGGCGATATTTTATAAATGGTTGAGCGCCAGTATTTTCATGGTGAATAAGTTCTTGTAATTTTGCAGTGCCAGCAATACCTTGCAGAAATGCGGCTCGGCGAGCAAAATATCCGTGCAAACTACTAGGCATTGGAATAGGGTAAATGCTAGCTTCTACTTGCAATTGATCGCCAATACTCCAAAGCTTAGCCTGCGTACTAGAGGTATTAAGGCGCAATTTTGCAGAGTAGACAGATTCGTTAACCTTAACCTGATCAAGAATTATGCGAAGTGTTTCATCATCTTTATAAGGATGATTTTCAATCGATTCAATTACACCAGAAATTTTTGCCGTTTTTTGAGAAGCATTAAACATAACTGTTGAATTATTGTTAACCTTTATGCCGATTAAGCAAAACCCCAGACAAAACCCACCAATTAGATAAGCTAGCAAACCTAAATTAGGATTTTTCCAAGCGCAAAACACTGAAAAAGCAGCTATAATTACTAAGCAAAGATAACTTAAAAATTCGGGTTCATTGGTTAAGCTAAAATAGCTTGCAATTCCAAAAATTAAACCAACGGGCAGCCAATGCACCCAGCGATAATGCTCAGAAAAATAGCTATTTATCAGATATATTCTTAATTTTTTCAGCAATGCTTTGCCTAAATTGGCGATTCTTCGGTTAAAAATGGCTTCATTATCACTGTGCCATCAGGATTTTGCAAAATTTGCTCAACCTTTAATTTGGCACTTTTAAGTTTATTATCGCAATGATTTTTTAAAGTAATTCCTCTTTCGAAGGTTTTTACAGCCTCATCTAGTGGGCATTTCCCTTCCTCTAATCTACGCACAAGTACTTCTAATTCACTTAGGGCCTCTTCAAAGCTTAAGTCTTCAATTTTGTTCATGGGTCAAAAAATTAATTCATATCATTTGCCTTTACTAAGCCAAACTTACTAGCAAAACTCAAGCTTAAAATGCACCTGCGCTTCTTAGATTTTCCCCATCCAAAATAGCAGTACTAACTAAATAGTCAATTTTTCTAAGCCAAGTCGTTTAAAGAGTTGATTGTCTTGTTCTGGAACTGGATTATTGGCTGTAAGTAATTTTTCGCCATAAAAAATAGAATTAGCCCCACCCATAAAACATAAGGCCTGTAATTCATCAGACATTTGTTCTCTCCCTGCGGAAAGTCTAACGTATGATTTTGGCATTAAAATTCTAGCAAGCGCAATTGTTCTAACAAAATCAAAGGGGTCTATGTCATTTTGATTTTCTAGGGGGGTTCCTGGAATTTTGATCAATTTATTAATAGGAACGGATTCTGGTTGTTCATCTAGATTTGCGAGAGAAACTAGCATATTTATGCGATCATCGTTAGTTTCACCCATACCTAATATGCCACCACAGCAAACTTTAACCCCGGCTTTTCTGACAGATTCTAATGTCTTTAGCCGATCTTCAAAAGTGCGGGTTGTAATAATTTTATCGTAAAATTCAGGTGATGTATCAATGTTATGGTTGTAAAAATCTAGACCTGCATCTTTAAGCATGGAGGCTTGATGATTTTCAAGCAAACCAAGTGTTACGCATGTTTCTAAGCCTAATTTTTTAACTTCTGAAACCATTTCACAAACTATTGATAAATCTTCGTCACGCGGGCCACGCCATGCAGCCCCCATACAAAATCTGCTACTTCCTGCTTCTTTAGCTAGCTTTGCCGCAGCAATTACAGCTTCAACCTCCATAAGAGGTTCTTTTTTTAGACCTGTTTTATAATGAGCAGATTGAGGGCAGTAAGAACAATTTTCTGGACAACTACCTGTTTTTATACTCAAAAGCGTGCTAACTTGCACTTTGTTAGGGTCAAAATTATTTCTGTGTACACTTTGTGCTTGGTGAAGAAGCTCTATTAGAGGTAAATCGAAAATTTCTTTTGCTTTTTGCAGGGTCCATTTTTTTTGCATGGCTATTTTATTCCAATTAATATTTTGTGAGTCTAGATGTACGAACCATATAAACAGCACTTATCCAAAATGCATAGTACTGGAAAACACCGTAAATTGCCAGATCTTGAGCAAGCCAAAAAAAAATCTTATATAAATTTTTCCACAAATGATTACCTTATGTTAAGCCGTAATCATGAAGTAATAGAAGCCGCGCAGAGTGCTGCAAAAGCTTATGGTGTTGGTTCTACCGGTTCAAGATTACTTTCAGGCAATAATAATTTATGCGAATCTTTAGAAGCTAAAGTTGCGCAAGATAAAAATGAAGAAACTTGTCTGATTTTTAATTCAGGATTTCAGGCAAACCTTAGTGTTTTGGCGGCGTTACTAGATTCTAAAGTTCTAGCTGAAAAACCAATGGTATTTTTTGATAAATCAAATCATTCAAGCCTTTATCAGGCAGTATTTTTAAGTAAGGCTGAACTTATTAGATATAAACACAATGATATGGAACATCTAGGCTGTCTTTTAGATAAATATAAAAATGACAGAAGACTTAAATTTATTGTGACAGAAACTATTTTTGGAATGGAAGGTGATATTTTGCCCATTCATGAAATAGTTAGTTTAGCATCAAAATACCAAGCTTTTTTATACTTGGATGAGGCGCATGCTACAGGTATTGTTGGGTGTCATGGGTATGGCTTATCAACGACGCTCGACTTAAAGCATATTCCACATGTGACAATGGGAACATTTAGTAAAGCTTTAGGCTGTAGTGGTGGATACATTGCTTGTTCAACAATACTAAAAGATTACTTAATAAACAAAGCAGCAGGTTTTATTTATTCAACAGCCGCTTCACCTATATTAATAGGTGCGGTTTATAAAGCTTGGGATATGATTAAAGATTTCGATGAAGAACGTAAGAATTTATTGTTTTTAAGTGCGACTTTAAGAAAAAATCTTTTAGATATTGGTTTGAATATTGGAACATCCAATTCACACATAATTTCTGTTATTTTAGGGTCGCAAGATTTAGCAACTAAGTTTGCAGAAAAATTATTGAAAAATAATATTATTGTTTCTTGTATTAGGCCCCCAACCGTTCAACCAGGATCTTCACGTATTCGTATTGCCATTAATGTTAGCCATAAAGTTCAAGATATAGAGGACCTTGTAAATGCATTGGGGACATTATGAAAAAATGTTATGTGTTTTGTCATGGGTTTGGCTTTGATAAGAATTTTTGGAAAAACTTATCCCCTTATTTTTTTGAAAAAAAATGTATTTATTTAGACCTAGGATACTTTGAAGAAAAAGTTGAACCTTGTTTAAATGGTACAGATACAAAATTCAT
>CANMNU010000037.1 GCA_947499175.1 Alphaproteobacteria bacterium | reverse complement strand
TGTTCAAAAATGGTTTTAAGCGCTTGGGTGATTCTGCCTAAATATTTTGAAAATTTCGAAAAATCTTGGGCTACTTCCCAAAGAAAATTGGCAATGGCAATGTTAAGACCTAGCACCAACGCGAAATCACCAATGCTTACCCAACCTTCCTGGCGACCTTGAATTAAGAAATAGAAATTGAGCCCTAGCAACATGCAATAGGAATAGCCATAAATGATCCACATCCATAAAAATGACCATTGCAGTTTTCGTTCAGCATTAACGGCGCTTTGAAAAACTTGCGCTAAGCTCTTTTTTTCTGTGGTTTTGGAGCTGAACAGCCGCACAGATAAAACATTGGAAAGCACATCAACCAATTTTCCAGTAATGGTTGAGCCATGTTGTGACCAATCAGCCGCAAGCCTTGCAAAGTGATTGGCAAAATAAAAGGCGCCTGCGACAAAAATAACTGACCAAATAAGTGTAAAAATTGCAAAACGAAAATCAACCTGCCACAAAACAATAATTGAAAAAACCAGTGCTAAGCCATGACCTAAATTACGGTCAATGCCAATGTGAATGATATCAGGCACGCTGCTGGTTAAATCATTAATTTTATTGGCAAGGCTTCCGGAAAAATTGTTTTGAAAATAATTGTGACTTTTATCAATAAGTAAGCCCAAAGCCTCATTCGCCATGTTTGAGCGCAAATCAGGAATCATTTTTATATTTACAAAATAATCATATAAGCGGTATGAAGTTGCCATTACAATGTTCAAGATCATGTAGCAAAGTACTGGAGTGGCTAGCAGTTCAAATATGTTAATGTTTGAGTTTTGGGCTACCAAATTTAGTATTACTTTTAAAATGTAGGGAGCAATTGAAAGTTCAACCGCCCAAATGAAACCTAGCCAAAACATTACAAAAACTGGTAGTGGAAAGGCACTAAGCATTCTGGAGATGTAGCACAGCGTATACAAAGTGGTTACTTCAGTTTTCACGACAATGCCCCCTATTTAACACTATATTATAACTTTTCCACTATTAAAATTCAAACGAGAAAGGTAAATTAAAGATCAAATTATTATTTGGGAAACATAATGCACAAAAAATATTACCCTAAATCATTAACTATTAATGGTTGCATGCCTGTAATTTTATTATTGCTAAACGCTTGCACGGTTGGGGAAAATAATGTTACGCAAACTGCAATAATTGAAAAATACAATGGCCAAGAAATAGCAACCCCGGGTAATCAGCGAGTTGTTTTAGTTGGTGGTTGTTTTGATATTTTGCATTTTGGACATATTGAATTTTTAAAAAAAGCTAGGGAAGCGGGTGATTATTTAATTGTTGCTTTGGAGCCTGATTAAAGTATTAGTAACTATAAACGTCGCCTACCAACTCACAACCAAAAAGAGCGCGCTGATATTTTGGCTTCAATTCGATTTGTTGATCAAGTAATATTGCTGCCTGTATTAAAAGGGTTTGTTGATTACAATAAATTAGTTGTCAATATTCACCCACAAATTATTGCAGCAACGGCAGATGACCCACAAATTGTTAACAAACAAAAACAAGCAAATGCTATTGGGGCAGCTGTTAATGTTGTTGTTCCCAGAATAGGTAATTTTTCAAGCACAGCAATTAAAGCTCAGCAAAAATAAAAATGTTGCATAAAAATTGCTAAAAATTTTTAGTTATTTTGAGAATCTTTGCTTATTATTAACTTTTGATAACTACCCTTTATAGAGTAAGGACTAAATTTTTTTAAAGGAGTTACCAACAATGAAGTTTCGTTTAAAAATGACCCAAATTGCTTTTATGCTTGGGTGCAGCTATACACTGCAATGCTATGGTGCTGAGCGACTTTTACTAGATATAATTGCACAACCAGTTGAAAATGAGATAAGCGCTAGGCAATCGTTAAAAGATGGGGCATTATTGGATCTTTTCAATACCCCCAATGATAAGAAACCTGCCTTACTAAATGATTTAATTGACATTGCTGTTACTTATGACGAAGTACAGTCTAAAAATGTAAGGCAATTTTTAAAAAATGCCATAACAAATGGTTTCTTTGATTCAGAGTTACTGCAAAGTGCTAAAAAAGGTACGATAACTGCAAAAAAGCAGAGTTTGTTCAATAAAAAAAATTCACTATTAGATGATCTATTGAAATTTGAACGTAATGTATCAATTGGGTCAAAACATACACTTCAACTTCCGGAGGTTCGTGCTTTTTCACAACCAGAAATATTGTCAGTGGAGCCTGCTGAGTTACCTGGAAATTTAAGGATTTCTCAAACGGCTTGTGATTTACCAGATGAGACACAATTTAATTTGATTAATGTGCTTGCTACTCTTAATACTGAAAAATTAGAAGATTCATTACAAAAACTGTACAAAGGATCTGTGTTATCTGCTCAAAATAATGCCCTAGAAAACCGAACAACAGAAAACTACGCTCAGGCTATTAATGCATTGGAACTTTTTAGCAAAGTTCGCGGTGTAGCTACACTGATTGATGGTTATTTGAAGTCAGTGAATTCTCAGTTAGCTAGCATAGTTCCTTCTGAGAAAAAAGTTAGTGTAGGATATATTTATAATTCCAGTGAGCTGGTTGATTCCCCAGAGCAAAAATTAGTGCGCACAGCTTTGGAAGAGCGAAAAAAATTAGCATTCTCTGTATTTTTTGCATTTTTTGGAAAAATTGATATTGCTAAAATAACAGCAAAGCAAGCAATAATTAATGCAGATAAAATATTGGGTGCATCAGTGTCTGAGGTTGATAATGATGGATCAATTGTTGGTGAGGACAAACAAGAGGCAACAGCTTCAATTCGCACAGAAACAAAAACTTTCTTAGAGTCAATTTGGGGTGTTGCGAAACGAACTGGCGCCACAAATATTGTGGAATTTAAGCTTTAGATTCTTAAAAAATGGGCTGCGCAGGCAGCCCAAAACTTATGTGACTTAATTTAAGCACCTTTTCGTTGATCAAACATTTTCCAGACACTTGTCTCACCTTGCCATTCTCCGGTAGTGGCTGCCTTAGAGTATTCGGTGGCACGTGTTTCAAAAAAGTTAGCGTGCTCAACTCCGTTTAAAATTGAGGTCAGCCATGGCAATGGGTGGGCTTTGCTTTGCGAATAGCCATGACTATCACCTACAAAATAACCGTAAACTGGAGTTAGTTTTAACTGGGTGAGGCGCCAATCACAAATGTAGCGAATGTATTGCTGAATATCATTAGCAGTCATTCCCTGAACTTCACCTACTTCAAAGGCCAATTCGACAAACTTATCTTCAAGGGCAACCATGGTTTGGGCGACATCAATAATATCAGATTCTACTGACTTAGTTACGGAACCTGTTTGTTCATTCCATTCGTGGTATAGGCGAATGATGCTTTCGCAATGCAGGCTTTCGTCACGTACTGACCATGTAACAATTTGCCCCATGCCCTTCATTTTATTAAAACGTGGGAAATTCATAAGCATGGCAAAGCTTGCAAACAATGACATGCCTTCGGTAAATGCACCGAACATTGCCAGGGTACGAGCGACATCTGAGCAAGTTTTGGTACCAAAGGTGTGCATGTAATCAGCTTTGGCGCGCATTGCGGCATAATCTTTAAAGGCAGAAAATTCTGTTTTGGGCATACCAAGAGTTTTTAAAAGTAAGGCGTAGGCATCAATATGAATGGTTTCCATATTGGTGAAAGCGGCCATCATCATTTGAATTTCTAAAGGCTGAAAAATTGGGATATAGCGCTTGAAATAATTATCGCTAACTTCAACGTCTGATTGGGTGAAAAATCTAAAAATTTGCAGCAACAAATTGCGTTCACCATCACTTAAAATATTTGACTGCCAGTCATTTAAATCACTACCTAGGGGGACTTCTTCACCCATCCAGTGAATTTGCTGTTGGCGTTTCCAGGCTTGGTAAGCCCAGGGGTAACGATCAACATCATAAGCGCCTGAAGGTTCTAATAGGCTAATAATACCTTTTCCTTGCAATTCAAATGGGTTAGTGTCAGCGTAATTAGTCATGATTGTGGTCCTTTAATTTTGCGGTGTCTTTTGAGTCTCGCAAGTTCGCAATGACGAGTGGGGTTTGACTGAAATCTGTTTCACTGACAGGCTAAGCATTCTTCATATTTAGTTGCTTCAGTCTGTTCAATTTTTACATCCTGATCTTTGCGTCCTGCATGTTCAGCCCTCTGAATGGATTTTGAACGGCAATAGTACAAGCTTTTCATGCCCTTTTCCCAGGCAATCCAGTGAAGCATTAGCAAATCCCATTTATCAATATCAGCTGGTAAAAATAGGTTAACTGATTGTCCTTGGCACACAAATGGAGTACGATCTGCGGCCAGGTCAATTACCCAGCGTTGATCAATTTCAAAGGCAGTTTTAAAGGTATCTTTTTCATCGACACTTAGTTGATCTAAGTGCATTACCGAGCCTTCCTGTTCAACAATTGATTGCCAAATTTCTTTGGTATTCAGCCCTTTTTGGATTAAAAGTTTTTCCAAATGTGGATTTTTTACGACAAAATTGCCAGATAGGGTTTTGTGGTTATAGATATTTGCAGGGATTGGTTCAATACCTGCGCTAGTGCCGCCACAAATTATACTTATTGATGCTGTAGGTGCAATTGCTAGTTTATGGCTAAACCTTGCCATAACATTACGTTCTTTGGCATCTGGGCAGGCGCCACGTTCTTTTGCTAGCTGTACTGACGCAGCGTCAGATTGTTGGCGAATGTGGCGAAACATTTTAATATTCCAACCCTTAGCTAGGGCACTTTCAAAAGGAAGTCCTTTCATTTGCAAAAATGAATGAAAGCCCATAAGCCCAAGTCCAACAGAACGCTCACGGCTTGCAGCATATTTAGCGCGTTTCATTCCATCAGGAGCATCATCAATAAAGGCTTGTAAAACATTGTCTAAAAAGCGCAATGAGTCTTCAACAATCATGGGGTCGGTGTGCCATTCATCCCAAGTTTCGGCATTTAACGATGCTAAACAACAGACAGCTGTTCGGTCATTTCCTAGATGATCAGGCCCAGTTGGTAGTAAAATCTCACTACACAAATTTGACATATTAATTTTAAGGCCAAGTTCACGCTGATGCTTTGGCAGAGCTTTATTTGCAGTATCAATAAACACTAAGTATGGTTCACCGGTTTGCATGCGCATTTCTAAGATTTTTTGCATTAAATGACGGGCGTTGACTGTGCGAATTACTTGATTAGTTTTTGGACTACGCAAGCCAAATTCAGCGCCATCACGGACAGCTTCCATGAATTCGTTGGTAATGTTAATGCCATGGTGTAGATTCAAACTTTTACGATTAAAATCACCTGAAGTTTTGCGAATTTCTAAGAATTCTTCAATTTCTGGGTGGTAAATATCTAAATAAACTGCGGCACTACCCCTGCGCAATGAACCTTGGCTAATTGCTAAGGTTAAAGAGTCCATTACCCGAATAAATGGAATAATTCCTGAGGTTTTACCAGCGCGACCGACAGGTTCACCAATGCTTCGCACAAATCCCCAATATGTGCCAATTCCACCACCATTGGATGCTAGTAAAACATTTTCATTCCAGGTAGTAACAATGCCATCTAAATTATCGCTAACTGTGTTTAAAAAGCACGAAATTGGCAAGCCACGATTGGCTCCGCCATTTGACAGAATTGGAGTTGATGGCATAAACCAAAGTTTAGAAATATAGTCATACAAACGTTGGGCGTGGTTTAGGTCATCTGCGTAGGCACTGGCAACCCTTGCAAACATTTGCTGATAATTCTCACCTGCTAGTAAGTAACGATCATCCAAAGTGGCTTTACCGAAATTAGTTAATAGGGCATCACGTGAATAATCTAAAACGATCAATGTTGGATCGACTTTATAATATCGAGGTTTTGATGCAGCTTTTTGATACAATTGTTTTTGTTCTAACGTTTGTGGAAATGGCACCACTTTTGATGGAACTGAAAAACTAACCAAGTGTCCATTTTCGTCAAAATCGTAAGCGTTACTTGATCGTTTCATAGTAATCTCTCGTTCAAAAAAACGGGCATGCCCGGAAAAATGTAAGCAGCAAAACGCTCACCTAATTCACGCGGTGCACTCCGCCCGATGTTAATTAGTGTTTTTTTGCAAGTCTTTTGGCTTTGGGAATTTGCCAAAATTGACTGCACCGAATTCCTAAATTTATGTATTTATAAATGCACCTTGGAACACATTCGTATAATAGATTATATGGGGTGACAAAGTAAACATGAAAAATTTGTGTTATATAGGGTCATTTTAGTAATAAAAACACTTGGCAAATGCATGGTATATGTTCATATTATCCTTATTAAGGTTTCTTCAAACAAAAGGATAAGAAAAGTTATGAACAAGCAAGATTTAATTGATTTTGTAGCAACTAAAACTGGATTAACCAAAAAAGACTCAAGCCAAGCAGTTGATGCAGTTTTTGATGGCATAATTTCAGGCCTAAAATCAGACAAAGATGCACGTTTTGTTGGATTTGGCAGCTTTGCTGTGCAAGTTAGTGCTGCACGTAAAGGTCGTAATCCTCGTACTGGCGAAGAAATCGATATTGCTGCTAGCAAACGCCCAACTTTTAAAGCTGGTAAAGAATTCAAAGAAGCTGTTAATTCATAATAAATCAGACTACTATATTTTGGTTTCGACAAGACCTGCGAATAAGCGATAATCCAGGTCTTTTTGAAGCAACTAAAAATGGCTCAGTACTGCCTGTCTACATTTTAGATGATAATTCTCAAGAACAATTTAAAATAGGCGAAGCCAGTCGTTGGTGGTTACACCATTCACTAGATTCATTAAATAAAAGTTTAGACGGTAAATTAAACGTTTACATTGGTAATCCCAAAAAAATTCTCATCGAAATACTAAAAAACAATAATTTAAGTTCCGTGTACTGGAATAGATGCTACGATCTTTGGCGTATAACCAACGATTCAATAATTAAATCAGAACTAAAGAAGCTAAACATAGAATGTAAAAGCTTTAATGGCTCATTGCTTTGGGAGCCATGGTTAGTTTTAAAAAAAGACAAGTCTCCTTATAAAGTATTTACACCTTTTTATAATAATGGTTGCTTGCAATCTTCACCCCCTAGGTGTCCAATTCCAGCGCCTAAAAACTTAACATTAGTAAAAGATACTTTCAACAAAACAACCATAGAAAATTTTGGTTTATTACCGAAAGTTAAATGGTATAAGCCGATAGAAAAATGTTGGAATATTGGCGAAAAAGCCGCCCATTCAAAGTTAATAGAGTTTTTAGATTATGGGTTAGAAGGATATAAGGAAGACAGAAATTACCCATTTAAAAAAAATGTTTCAAGGCTGTCACCACATTTACATTTTGGAGAAATTTCACCAAATCAAGCTTGGCATAGTGCTAAAACTGCCAGTATTAATAATAGTTCAATAAAAGATACTGATTGCTTTTTAAGCGAATTGGGTTGGCGTGAATTTTCCCATTCATTGCTTTATCATTTTCCTGATTTAGTGAATAAAAATTTTCAAAGTAAATTTGACAAGTTTCCATGGCAAAACAATCAGGATTTTTTGCGTGCATGGCAAATAGGAGAAACTGGTTATCCAATTGTTGATGCAGGCATGCGTGAACTTTGGAAAACAGGATATATGCATAATCGAGTTCGCATGATTGTGGGATCTTTTTTGGTTAAAAATTTATTGATACATTGGCACCATGGAAGAGATTGGTTTTGGGATTGCTTAATAGATGCCGACCTTGCAAATAACAGTTCTGGCTGGCAATGGATTGCGGGATCAGGTGTAGATGCTGCACCATACTTTAGAATATTTAACCCAATAACTCAGGGAGAAAAATTTGATAAAGATGGGGAATACACCCGCTATTTTGTTCCTGAGTTGAAGCTATTGCCAAATAAATACTTATTTAAACCTTGGCAAGCCCCTGAGAGTATTTTAAAAGATTGCGGCATTGTTTTGGGGAAAAACTATCCTAACCCCATAGTAAACCTTGAAAAATCAAGAGAAATTGCACTGCAAGCTTACAAAAAAATCTTAAAATGATAAAATATATAACAAAATATTACAATTAACTAAATATTAACACTTTTTGCGCTATCCTGAAACCCACCCTTATAGTTTGGGTGGGTAATGCAATATTGAGCGGAGCGATACAATATTGGTAGAGCAGTGCAATATTAGTGGATCGATATAATTTGATTATGCAAAAATGGATCCCCGAACTGCGGCCGCGTGTAGCACCTTGTCAGGGATAACAGGTTCTGTCCCTGGACAGGCCAGGAGAAAGCTCTGCTGAGAACTTTAGTTAGAGTTGCTAGGAACCATAAAAAAACATAATCATTTTATAAGCAGCGCGCTATACAATGTTGGGTGGAACACAGCAAGAATCTGGCAAATCAATTGACTGCGTCCTTTTTAAGTTGAATATCTCCGACTTTTGCGCCATTATGGCTCAAAAATTAGGTATCCAATTATTATGTCGTATCAATACATTTATGTAATCAAATCCTTATCAAAAAGCTACCCAGGTGGTAAGCAAGTTTTAAAAGATATTTGGCTTTCATTCTTTCCAGGTGCCAAAATTGGTATCATTGGGCCCAATGGCTCAGGTAAGTCCACCCTTTTAAAAATCATGGCCCAGCTTGATAAAGAATACCAAGGCGAGGCCTGGTCGGCAGATGGTGTAAAAGTTGGCTATTTAGCCCAAGAACCCCAACTTAATGAAGATCTTGATGTTGTCTCAAACATCAAAGAAGGCCTTGGTGAAGTCACCGAATTAATGAAAGAATATGAAGCCATTAACATGCGGTTCGCCGAACCCATGGAAGATGAAGAAATGAATGATCTATTATTGCGTCAAGGAGAGCTACAAGAACGTATAGATACGCTTGATGCCTGGGACCTAGATCGTCAAATTGAAATAGCAATGGATGCTCTGCGTTGCCCACCAGGTGATGCAAGTGTTAAAAATCTTTCCGGTGGGGAAAAGCGCCGTGTTGCTTTGTGCCAGCTGTTATTGCAAAAACCAGACCTATTATTGCTTGATGAACCAACTAACCATCTTGATGCTGAAAGCGTTGCCTGGCTTGATCGCCATTTACAAGATTACAAAGGCACCGTAGTGCTTATTACCCATGATCGTTACTTCCTTGATAACGTCGTTGGGTGGATTCTAGAACTAGATCGTGGCCAAGGTATTCCTTATGAAGGTAACTATTCTAGCTGGCTTGAACAAAAGCAAAAACGCTTAATAGTTGAACAAAAACAAGAAACAGCGCGTCAAAAGCAAATTGAAAGTGAATTGGAATGGATTCGTCAATCTCCTAAAGCGCGCCAAGCCAAAAGCAAAGCGCGTATTGTGGCTTATGAAACATTGCTTAACGAAGACTATGATCGTGGCACCGGAGATGGCTCAATCGCTATTCCTCCAGGTCCTCGCTTAGGTGATTTAGTGATTGAAGCAAACGGTGTATCAAAGGCGTTTGGTGACCGTTTATTAATTGAAAACCTTAACTTTAACTTACCTAGAGGTGGTATTGTTGGGGTAATTGGACCAAACGGAGCGGGTAAAACAACATTGTTTCGCATGCTAACCGGTCAAGAAAAGCCAGATCAAGGAAATCTGCGTGTAGGTGATACAGTAGTAATGGGCTATGTCGACCAGTCACGTGATAGCCTCGCCCCCACTAAAACTGTCTGGGAAGAAATTTCCGATGGCCATGATGAAGTAGAACTTGGCAAACGCAAAATGGCAAGCAGAGCCTACTGCGGGCTATTTAACTTCAAAGGTGCCGACCAGCAAAAAAAAGTTGGGCAGTTATCAGGTGGTGAACGAAACCGTGTGCATTTGGCAAAAATGCTTAAAAGTGGCGCAAATGTACTTTTGCTCGATGAGCCGACCAACGATTTAGACGTCGAAACCTTACGCTCACTGGAGGAAGGCCTGCTGTATTTTGCCGGTTGTGCCATTGTTATTACCCATGATCGTTTTTTCCTAGATCGTATTGCCACCCATATTTTAGCTTTTGAGGGTGATAGTCAGGTCGTTTGGTTTGAAGGTAACTACCACTCTTATGAAGAAGATCGTAAGCGTCGACTTGGTGTTGATGCTGATCAACCAACAAGAATTAAATATAAACCTTTATCAAGGTAGCTTTTTAATTAATTCCCTCTTTAAAAAGAGGATAGTTTAACATGTCATTGCCATAGGTTTCCTATAGTCACTAACATCAAGATGTCGTATATTTTAAAAAACTAATTAAATTGAAATATGTCAACTATTTGCCTAATCGGTGCAAGCGGACGCATGGGCCAAACCATTCAATCCCTACTACCGGACACTACATCAAAGATCTGTTTTTCACGCTTAAGTAAAGAAAACATACAGGAATTGGTTAGTTCAATAAAAAAAAGTGATTATGTTATCGATTTTAGCCATCCGGCAAATTTTGAACTTGCACTTAGCGCTTGTTTGCTTGAGAAAAAACCATATATGTGCTGCACTACAGGGTTAACATCAGATCACTTTGAATTACTAAAATCAGCTAGTGAAAAAATTCCAGTGATTTATGCTTCGAATAATAGCCTTGGCATTGTTATATTGAAAAAAGCTGTAGAGTTGGTAGCCAAAATTTTTAGTGAAGTCGAATTTGGTGAAAATATAGATATTGCAATTAGTGAGACCCACCATAATTTAAAAAAAGATGCTCCATCTGGTACTTCGTTGTCGCTTGGAAATATAATTAATCAGATTATTCAAAATAAATCTGAAATTAATTATTCAAGCATACGTGGTGGAAATGTCGTGGGTGAACATACGGTACACTTTTTCCATAACGATGAAGTTATCAAACTTAGCCATGAATGTCTAAACCGTAATGTATTTGCTAATGGAGCTATTAAAGCAGGAAATTGGTTAGTTAAACAGCAACCTGGATTTTATAGTTTGGATAATGTGCTGGGTTTAAAATAAGTGGTTTACCCAATGACAAATTCAAATGCTGTTTTGATTGCGCCATCATTAATGGCAGCTGATCTGTTGCATTTAAAAAATGAAGTACTTGCTGTTGAAGCTGCTGGGGCAGACTGGCTTCATTTAGACATAATGGATGGTCACTTCGTGCCCAACCTTACCTTTGGGCCTGATATTATCAGTCAATTACGCAACTCATTTCCATCATCCACCTCTGCCTTAAAATTTGATGTACACTTAATGGTAAAACCTGTTGAATTATTCATTAATCTGTACAAAAAAGCTGGCGCAGACCATATTACTATTCATGCAGAGGCTACAAAAGAATTACGTCATTTTTTAACCCCAATTCTGGATTAGAAGTGAGTATTTGCGAGAGTTAGAAGGCAGTTTTAGCTAAGATTAGCTATTGATTTAATAAACGGCCTTCCATGAAGAAAGATATCACAGACTTATTTGTTTTGCTGGATGATTTTTGCGCAGAAT
>CANMNU010000036.1 GCA_947499175.1 Alphaproteobacteria bacterium | reverse complement strand
ATTTGATCATAAGCCATGAATTTTGCCCCACCACTTTCAGCCAAAACCTTAGTAATTGCTGCTGTTAGTGATGTCTTACCATGGTCAACGTGACCAATTGTGCCTATGTTGCAGTGCGGTTTACTTCTCTCGAATTTTTCTTTTGCCATGATAGAGCTCCTTATGCCATCTTTGCTTTAATTTCGTCCGCGACAGTTTGCGGAACCTGTTCGTAATGATCAAACACCATTGAAAACTGTGCTCGACCTTGTGACATGGAACGTAAAGTATTTACATATCCAAACATATTTGCCAAAGGCACCATCGCATTAACGACACGAGCATTACCACGCTGATCCATACCAGTAACCTGACCTCGACGACTATTCAAGTCACCGATAACGTCACCCATATAATCTTCGGGAGTAACTACTTCAACCTTCATTACCGGCTCTAACAACTTAGGTGCACATTTTAAAATTCCTTCACGGAAAGCTGCACGAGAAGCAATTTCGAATGCTAAAGCGCTGGAGTCAACATCATGATAAGCACCATCAGTAAGAGTTGCTTTAAAATCAATCGTTGGGAAACCAGCAACAACACCTGTGACAATAGCAGACTCTAAGCCTTTAGTTACACCTGGAATATATTCTCTTGGAACCGAACCACCAACGACTTTGTTTTCAAAAACAAAACCTGAACCAGGCTCAAGCGGCTCAAATGTAAATTTCACCCGAGCAAATTGACCTGCACCACCACTTTGTTTCTTATGGGTATAGTCATAGTCAGCAGCTTTAGTAATAGTTTCACGGTAAGCAACCTGAGGCGCACCAATATTCGCTTCAACCTTGTATTCGCGTTTTAGAATATCAACCTTAATTTCAAGATGTAATTCGCCCATCCCCTTCATAACCGTTTGACCAGTTTCTTGGTCAGTATGAACACGGAATGAAGGATCTTCAGATACTAAACGTGATAAAGCAACACCCATTTTTTCTTGGTCAGCCTTAGTCTTTGGCTCGATCGCAATTTCAATAACAGGATCAGGAAATTCCATTTTTTCTAAAATTACCGGCTTTGCACTATCGCATAAAGTTTCACCAGTTGTGGTGTACTTCAAACCACACAAAGCGACGATATCACCAGCATAAGCTTCTTTGATATCTTCACGTGAATTTGCATGCATTAAAAGCATACGGCCAACGCGTTCTTTTTTCTCTTTAATAGAGTTATCAACGCCAGAACCAGCTTCAAGCTTACCTGAATAAATACGCACGAAAGTTAATGAACCAACGAATGGGTCAGTCATAATCTTAAATGCTAGGCCAGAAAATGGCTCATTATCATCAGGATTACGAACGGTTTCGTTACCACGATCATCAACACAGTCAACAGCACCAACATCAGCCGGTGAAGGAAGATAGGCAACAACAGCATCTAATAATGGCTGAACACCTTTATTTTTAAATGCGCTTCCACAAAGCACAGGAACAAACATACCTTTAATTGCACCCTTACGGATAGCAGCACGTAACTGAGCTGGAGTTGGCTCTTGACCATCAAGGTAAGCCGCCATAGTCACATCATCAGCCTCAACAGCTGTTTCAATTAAACGAAGACGATATTCCGCGGCTTTTTCTTTCATATCAGCTGGAATTTCAACGATATCAAATTTAGCACCAAGACTTTCGTCACGCCAAATAATTGCATTATTTTCAACCAGATCAACAACACCAACAAAGTCAGCTTCAGCACCAATAGGAAGAAGTGTAATTGCCGGACGCGCACCAAGGCGATCAACTATCATATCAACACAACGATAGAAATCAGCACCAGTACGATCTAGCTTATTAACGAAACATATACGAGGAACATGATACTTATCAGCCTGACGCCAAACAGTTTCAGATTGAGGCTCAACACCAGCAACACCATCAAATACAGCAACAGCACCATCAAGAACCCGAAGAGAGCGCTCAACTTCAATAGTGAAATCAACGTGACCTGGAGTATCAATAATATTAATGCGGTGATCATTCCAAAAACAGGTAGTCGCAGCAGAAGTTATCGTGATACCACGCTCTTGCTCTTGCTCCATCCAGTCCATAACGGCAGTGCCTTCATGAACTTCACCAATCTTGTATGATTTACCTGTGTAGTAAAGAACCCGCTCAGTAGTAGTGGTTTTTCCGGCGTCGATATGCGCCATAATACCAATATTACGATATTTTTCCAAAGGAGTTGTGCGTGCCATGATCTATTTTCCCAACTACCAGCGATAGTGAGCAAACGCACGGTTTGCTTCTGCCATTTTATGAGTATCTTCACGCTTTTTAACCGAAGAACCACGACTATTTGCCGCATCCAAAAGCTCACCAGATAAACGGTCAATCATTGTTTTTTCAGAACGGGAACGAGCCGCATTAATCAACCAACGAAACGCCAAAGCCTGAGCCCGATCAGAACGAACATCAGTTGGAACCTGGTAAGTGGCACCACCAACACGACGCGAACGAACCTCAATAGATGGCTTCACATTAGCCAAAGCCTCATGAAACAGATCAATTGAACTTTTTCCACTTTTTGCTTGGATTTTATCCATAGCAGCATAAAAAATACCTTCTGACACTGATTTTTTACCTTGCAGCATCATACAGTTCATAAATTTTGCAACCACTACATCACCAAATTTGGCATCAGGATTGATCTCGCGTTTTACCGCCGCACGACGTCGTGACATGTTTAAACCTCTTTACTATTTCAAAGAACTTAAATAATTAAAACTACTTAGGACGCTTCACACCGTATTTTGAACGACTTTGCTTACGCCCCTTAACACCTTGCGTATCCAATGCACCACGCACAATGTGATAACGCACACCTGGTAAGTCCTTTACGCGCCCACCACGAATTAGAACAACTGAGTGCTCCTGCAAGTTGTGGCCTTCACCAGGAATGTAACCTGTTACTTCAAAACCATTCGTTAAACGAATACGCGCAACCTTACGTAAAGCTGAGTTAGGTTTTTTTGGAGCTGTTGTAAATACACGAGTGCAAACACCACGACGTTGTGGGCATGCTTCCAAAGCCGGAACCTTATTACGGTTAACCTTTGGCTCGCGTGATTTTCGTATTAACTGATTTATTGTTGGCATAATTTAATCTCTGGGTGTTTCTAGTTAATTTTCCCTGTAAACTCTACGTATCCTAATAATTGCCAGAAACAAAGTCAAGCATTTCTTTAGGCAGCTCGCAGAGAAATTTCCATTTTTTCAATTGCTGACTTTTCATCTAAATCTTCTACAACTGAAAGCTCACGTATAAAGCGCTCTACGGCTGCCTGATAAATTTGACGCTCACTATACGATTGCTCATTATCGTTACTACGACGATATAAATCACGAATTACTTCAGCAATCGAACCAGGCATACCTGAATTTATTTTTGTTTCATATTCTTGAGCACGACGACTCCACATAACCCTACGCGGCTTTGTGCGAACAGAAAGCATCTTTAAAGCCTCATCCATTTCTGTTTTTGTACTTAAAGGACGCAATCCTGCATTTTCAGCCTTTTCTTTTGGCAAACGCAAAACCATTTTGTCTTTATCAAAATTAATGACTAATAATTCTAGCTGAGCACCAGCAATATCATGCGACTCGCAGCCTATAAGTTTACCAACCCCATGGGCAGGATACACAACATAATCACCAACTTTAAAATTTCTTGCAGCCATTTATATATTCCTTAAAAAACTTCTTCTACTTTCCTTAACATGGTAATGATTTTTTTAATTTCAAGCACAAAATCACTTTCCAGGCTCTTTACTAAAGTGCTCTGGATATTTACCAGTCACCTTTGCCCAAACATCAGCATCAGATGGAGCAGACTTCATGCGGGTAATGTTTGGCCATTTTTTTGAGTAATCACGGTTAAGCTCCAACCAATGATTTAAATCTTCTTTGGTATCAGCAACTATTGCTTCTACTGGACACTCAACCTCACATACACCACAATCGATACAAATATCTGGATCGATCACCAGCATGTTTTCACCCTCAAAAAAACAATCTACCGGACAAACATCAACACAGTCAGTGTATTTACACTTAATACAAGCCTCAGTAACGACGTAAGTCACAAATAGAAACAGGGTTATCAAATACTAATTTGAATACTTAGCACAATTGCACAACTTAAACAAGACTTCCACTCGACAAGCCAGATCAAAATTTATTGTAGATATTAATCACCTGCTGATTGATAGTATCAATAGAATAGATAGTTTCGGCGACCACCCTACCCTGGCATCCGGCTCTTTTAGAAAACAAAGGGTCAAAATAAAATTTCTGCATAGCCATAAACAGGGCCACAGGATCCATGACTGGCACCTTGAGACCGTTAACACCATCTTGAACCAAATCATCGCACCCACGTGCTGTAGTGGTAATTACAGGCAAACCACAAGCCATAGCTTCTAGCAAAGATTTTGGCATTCCCTCCCTGTAGCTTGGCAAAACAGCTACACTTGTTTGCGCATAGATAGAAACAATATCCTCTGTATGTTCACGCCATTCTATAATTTTTTCTTGGAACCAATGCTGTAAAGTGGGAAAAGGAATTGATTCAGGATTTTCAGAATCAGGCGAACCAACTAATAAAAAACGAACACTGGATTCAGGATTACTAAATTTAAACATCTTAGCCGCATCAATAAACTCCCCAACCCCCTTACTCCATAACATACGAGCGACAAGAGTAAATGTAAAAACACCTTGGTAAGGTTGTGGATAAAAAATTTGTGTATCAACCCCAGAACCGGCAATTAGATGCAAAGTGCATTTGGGCAACAACTTCAAGCAATCACTGTGATCTTTTGAATTCTGCACGATGACTGTAATGCTCTTGTGATTTAAAATAAACCTCAACGCCACACGAATAAATAGCTTTAAAAATCTAGCCTTCAATTGATTTGATGTGAATATATAACCGAAGCCATTAATTGAATTGACACTTGGCACACCATAAAAACGTGCTACTGCAGCACCATACAAAACTGGCTTTAATGCAACGTTATGTAATACATTAGGACGAAATTTTTTAAAAACCTTAACCAAATCAAATATAGTCTTAAATTCAAAAAATGGATTCAAACTACCACGCTTAAACCTTACCAAAAAATTAGTTATACCCCCTAATTTTTCACTACCAATTTGTGAAAAATCAGTGGTAGCAACAGCCACAGTAAAACCGGTAGCCTTTGCAGCATGAGCCAAACTTAAACGGTGACTTAAAAAATATTCAGCACGGGCCACCACATACAAAATCCTCATTGGACCTTTAGCACACCATTAAATGTTAACTTTACAGAGGCTTCAATTTCGATTGTAGCATCTTTAATAACCACAGCACCCATGGCACAACGCTGACTTAACTGCAAAAAAGAAAATCTATCTTTACCTAAGCGTTCCTGCCAAAACAGTGGTAAAAAAGTTTGAATATATAAACTGCCGCTATTTTCGTTAATATATTGTTTTGGAGAAAAGCACCTGCAAACATAATCAAAAGGAACGGTATCATCCTCTGCAGTTAAAACCACTCGGTTGTAATCAAGCCTTGCAATTCTACTGATATCAGGATCAAGATTTAGCACATCTTCAACAGTACGTAGCTCAACCACACAAGTTTTCCCCATGTCACGCACAGAAACTGGCATAACGTCAAAAGCTTGACTCAGACGTTCTGGCATCTCAGTTTCTTCTAGATGCATTTTTGGTAAATTTATGGTAGCCAGATTACCACGAGTTTTCACCTGATAAATTCCGCCAAAAGTATGTAAGACACCATCATTTCTTGAACCAAATATATGCCGAGCAACTGCCAGCAAACCATGATTTATTGACCAAACACTACCATCTTTAGCAATTGATTTAACCCAGACAGAATCATTTTCACGCCAAACAAAACAAGTTATTGTTTGACAAATCTCAGCAGCAATTTTGGCGGCAAATGATGTTTCTGGTTTTTCAAAAATATCAACAACTGCCGCAACATGTCCCTGAAAAGCTTCACAAGTAAAACAATCATACAAACTATATTTCAATGCTAGCATAACCACCGTTACCAGATTTTAAGAATTCATATTCTGAAAAAAGTCATGATTATTCTTACTAAACTTGAGTTTATCAAGTAAGAATTCCATAGCTTCAACTGTGCCCATGGGATTCAGTATACGACGCAGCACCCACATCTTGGCAAGCTCTGCTTTATTACCAACTAACAATTCTTCTTTACGAGTTCCTGATTTGTTAATATCGATAGTTGGAAAAACGCGCTTTTCCGAAAGCTTGCGATCAAGCACAATTTCCGAGTTACCAGTCCCCTTAAATTCTTCAAAAATAACTTCTTCCATGCGCGATCCGGTATCAATCATGGCTGTGGCGATAATAGTAAGTGAACCACCTTCTTCTATGTTTCGTGCAGCACCAAAGAAACGTTTAGGACGCTGCAAGGCGTTAGCATCAACACCACCAGTAAGAACCTTTCCTGATGATGGCACCACAGTATTGTAAGCCCTTGCCAAGCGAGTAATTGAATCTAGCAATATAATAACGTCACGCTTTTGCTCAACTAAACGTTTTGCTTTTTCAATAACCATCTCAGCAACCTGCACGTGACGAGAGGCTGGCTCATCAAAAGTAGAGCTAACGACTTCTCCTTTAATGGATCTAGCCATATCGGTCACCTCTTCAGGACGTTCATCAATCAATAAAACAATCAAATAAGCATCAGGATGATTCGCAGCGATTGAATGAGCAATACTTTGCAACATAACTGTTTTACCAGTTTTTGGTGGCGCCACAATCAAGGCGCGCTGGCCCATTCCTAGAGGAGCAACTAAATCAATCACTCTAGTTGTAAAATCTTTAGTAGGCCTCCCATCATCATGCGCAAGATTCAAACGACGATCAGGATATAATGGCGTTAGGTTATCAAAATTAATACGATGGCGAATTTCTTCAGGAGCAACAAAGTTTACTTTTAAAATTTTAATTAAAGCAAAATAACGCTCGCCTTCTTTAGGTGCACGGATTTCACCTTCAACGCTATCACCTGTACGCAAACCCAAACGCCGAACTTGATTGGGAGAAACGTAAATATCATCAGGACCAGGGAGGTAGTTTGATTCCGGAGAACGCAAAAATCCAAAACCATCCTGTAAAATTTCAATGACTCCATCGCCATAAATGGCAATGTCTTTTTCAGCAAGTTTTTTCAAAATTGCAAACATAAGGTCTTGCTTACGCAAGCTGCTGGCATTTTCAATTGAATGCTCTTCAGCAATAATTAAAAGTTCAGCAGGAGTTTTAGTTTTTAGATCTTGTAAATGCATAATTCTCTCAGAAAGGTTTGATTATAACTAATATGACTATAAAAATTAAAAGTATGGTGGGAATCTCGTTGATAGTTCTGAAAAATTTTGAAGACTTGGAGCAGACCCCTTGTTTAAGCTGCATCCGCAAAATATCTAGGTACAAGTTAAACACAACCAAAACAATTACGCAAGCAAGTTTTGCGTGTAACCACGGAGAGTTAATTATTCCAGGCATTAATAGCAACAGCGCGCCAGATAAAAGCACAAGATGCATAGCTGGCTTTAAAATAATTTTTGAAAGCTTTGCTTCCATAATTTCAAGCATCTTACCATTTTCAGGAAATTCAGTATGGTAGACAAAGAGTCTAGGCAAATACAAAAGTCCGGCCATCCAGGCTACAACTGCCACAATGTGAACAACCTTGATCCACAAATAAAAATCTAAAATAAAATCCATGTAATTATCTTTAATGTTAAATGCCTACTGTAAATTTAGCATATTTTTTGTTAAGCTCAGTTATGCACGAAACTTTAAAGTTTTACAAAGGAGAAACCTTGTGAAGATTCTATTAATTGCATTTGTTCTTACTACCTCAGGATTGTTTGCCAACGGTAGCGCAGGCGGGTTTGATATGATGCAACTTGCCCCAATCGTTCTAATTTTTGTTATTTTTTATTTTCTTATTATGCGCCCTCAGCAAAAGAAGGCGCGGGCGCACCAAGACATGCTAAAAGAGCTACGCAAGGGTGATCGCGTTGTTACAGCAGGCGGCATTCTTGGAACAGTTGATAAAGTGGTTAATGATGGCGAAATCAGCCTAGAAATTGCTGACAGCGTTAAAGTTCGGGTTTTAAAAGCAACCGTAAGTAGTGTTGTTGCAAAAACTCAACCGATTGCTGATTCTACAAAACAAAATACTAGTAAAGATGATTCAGAACCAAGGCTTTTAATTGCTTCTGATTCAGGTAAAAAAGTTCAATCTAAAAATTCATCTGCGAAAAAAAATACTTCTAAATCAAAAGTGAGTGAATAAATCTAATGATGTTATTTAGTTTATCTAGATCGCGCAAAATTTCAATAATAGGCTTCTGTGCTGCAGGCTTATTATTTTGTTTGCCAAATATGGTAAGTAAGGGAACGCTGGAAAAATTCCCAGCTTGGCTTCAACACACAGTTAACTTGGGACTGGACCTAAGGGGCGGGTCACACCTTCAACTAGAGGTTGATTTAAAAGCTGTGAATGCAGAGTTTTTAAGCAACCTGTTAAGTGATGTGCGCGGAACCTTACGTAAAGAAAATATAGGGTACTTGAACCTAAGAGTTGAAGGAAAAGACAGCAATCCCAGGCTTTTTTTAAATCTTAGAGACATAGGACAAAAAGATAAAGTAATTAGCATTATAAAAAAAATTGATAACTCACTGTTAACCGAAGTAACGGTTGATGGGCAGGTTACTATTTCTGTTGATCCAATTGCTGCTCAAAATCGCGCAAAAAAAATTATTGAACAATCAATTGAGGTAATTCGCCGACGTATTGATGAATCAGGGACAAAAGAACCCACGATCCTTCGCCAAGGTGAAGATAGAATTATTGTGCAATTACCTGGAGTTGAAGACCCACAAGAAGTTAAGAAACTGTTGGGCAAAACTGCAAAGATGACCTTCCATATGGTTGACCACGGAGCACAAAATACAGGTATTGCTAGTTCAGACTCGACAATGATGGACTACGTTCGTAGCGATGAAGATAGTGGCCGTAAAATTGCGGTTAAAAATACAATTTCAGTAAGTGGTGAACACTTAATTGACGCCCAAGTTTCAACAGACTCACAAACTGGAGAAATTGGCGTGTCATTGCGCTTTAACAAAATTGGTGCACGCAAATTTGCAGAAATTTCCGCAAGTAGCATTGGTCGCCAATTCGCGATTGTGCTTGATGGCAAGGTTCTTACGGCACCTGTTTTTAGATCAGCAATTCCAGATGGTAACGCTTCAATTAGCGGTGGGTACCGCAGCATTAAAGAAGCCAACGAATTAGCCCTATTGTTACGCGCAGGTTCATTACCGGCACCTTTAAAAGTTGTTGAAGAACGCACTGTAGGACCAAGCCTTGGTGCTGATTCAATTCATGATGGACGCAACGCAACTGTCGTTGCATTTTTGCTAGTATCAATATTCATGATTGCTGGATACTCAGTATTTGGACTATTCGCAAACGTTGCACTAATTTTTAACATGGTTTTGCTGTTCGCTGGACTTTCACTTTTGCAGGCTACCCTAACCCTTCCTGGCATTGCAGGAATTGCCATGACAATTGGTATGGCTGTCGATGCAAATGTCTTAATTTATGAAAGAATTAAAGAGGAGTTGAGACTTGGAACCCCAGCCTTAGCTGCAATTGAAGCAGGATATGACCGCGCCATGACAACAATTGTTGACTCAAACTTAACGACATTAATTGCAGCTGCAGCCCTTTACGAGTTTGGAACCGGTCCAATTCGTGGATTTGCAGTAACTACGGCCATTGGTATTTCAGTATCAATGTTCACAGCCCTTTCAGTCACCAAATTAATTACAGCTTGGTGGTTTAAAGACAAACAATTAGAAACTCTACCAATTTAAGGCAGAATATGGCTATTTTAAACTTAATTCCCCATAACACCAATTTTGACTTTATTGGTAAACGCAAAATTACTTTTTCAATTGTGATTTTGTCGTCATTAATTATTTTAGGTGGACTATTATTCAAGGGACTTAACTACGGTATCGATTTTAAAGGTGGCGTAGTCATGGAAGTACGCATGCCAAGCACACCAGATATTTCAAGTTTGCGTGAAAAATTCGAGCCACTAGCACTTGGTGAATTTGCTATTCAGCAATTTGGATCAGCCCAAGATTTAATGATTAGATTTGAAAATATTGAGGGTCAAACCAATATTCCAGAATCTGCCGTTAGCAGTATTAAACAAATTCTAGGCGATGGTGTTGAATACAGAAAAATTGAAACTGTTGGGCCTAAAGTTGGCAGTGAAATGATAAACAATGCCCTAATGGCAGTCCTGTATGCACTACTTGGAATTATGATTTATGTTGGATTTCGCTTTGAATGGCGCTTTGCAATATGTGCAATCATTGCCCTGGGCCATGATTGTTTTTTGATTTTGGGCATGTATTCATTATTCCCATTGGAATTTAATGAAACAGCAATTACTGCAATTTTAATGACAGCCGGATATTCGATTAACGATACGATTGTCGTATTAGACCGAATTCGTGAAAATATTAAGCGTTGTCGCAATATTAGCCTAGTGGAAATTTTAAACAAAAGCATCAATGATACCCTTTCACGAACAATTCTGACTGTTGTGACGACTTTTCTTTCTGTTCTTGCCTTGTTTTTGTTTGGTGGCAAAATTATTGCAATATTTGTATTACCAATTTTAGTTAGTTTAATTATTGGAACGATGTCATCAATCTTCGTAGCATCACCTTTGTTGCTATATTTTAATGTTAAACATGGCAAAGCCTTAGACGAAGAAGAAGAAAGAATTCGCCAATCATTAGAAACTGAGGTACGCTATGAAGCTGGTGTACCTGCGCAATTTGCTGATGATGGTATAATTGAAGCAGAAGAGCCAATCAACAGGAAATAAAACATCAACTAAACGCTTGTTGTTTTGCAATCAATCACTCAAAAATACAAAATTGTAAGTGTTTAAAACTTTTTGTGTTGCCTTCATCGTTTCTTTTTCTTTCTTTTGCTTTATTTTTTGTTCAGGTTTAAAGAACGCTGCGCTTTTGTGTTGACTAGTAATTAACAAGCTCTTGCGAGCTGCCATGATACACCACTTAAGTAGCGTACACGACTGCCAGTGAATGATGATTTAAGTATTTATGAAATATTGACAGTATTTCACAAATACACCAACACGGCATCTCCTTGGCTATATTGTCAATACAGCTGGAAATCTCTGAAAATTTATAAGGGCAAAGGTAACACTTAAGTTCCTTTATAAACATCAGCCACCACTTTCAGTTAAGCGTAGCTTTTGAGCTTGCGTTACTTTGCAAGTTACGCCCAATGGCACTTATCAGTTGGGTCACCACTTACACAACATAGGCAATGTAACACTTGCCTATGTTGCCTTGGGCCGCCGAGACTCTCGGTTTCCAAGTCAGGCTGTGAATTGTTATCTCATAAACCTAAGCAGGTTTAA